>NZ_JBSFNC010000219.1:0-11494 GCF_053586895.1 Amycolatopsis sp. NPDC003731
TCATTCGGGACCTCCGACGTCCCGAATGAGTCATTCGCGACACCGCGGGCACGCCGGCGCGCTCGAGTCACCCCTGCCTGGGGAGGCAGAGCTACCGCGAACAGGTGCGCGGGCAGCCGTCACACTCGGACGACGACGGCAGCAGGTACGAAAAGCAGCAGCTCTCCCGCCGCCGCGTCCACTCGCGGTGCCCTTCCGGGCCCTCTTCCAGCCTCAGCGTCGATGCCGACGTCAGCGGTGGGTACCGCTCGTCGAGCACCAAAGCCGCGTCCGCGACCCCCGCGCCCTCGGCCTCCGGTGTTCCGCCCTGGCGGCCCGCCCACCACAGGGAGTTCTCCAGTGCGTCCGTCGCCGCGGCCCACAGCGTGCGGCGGCCCAGTCTGCTCACCGGCGCGTACACCCGTACGAACTTTGCCGCGTGTGCCAGGTAGCGCGCCCGCAGGACCGCCGCCAGGGCTCGCTCGTCGCGGACCACCGTGGCCTCCGGGCGGGCCGAGCCCGGGTCCGTCGGGAGGCAGTGGAACGCGTCACCCAGCAGGGCCATTCCGTCCGGGTGGGGGCGGTCGTCCGACAACCGGAACGCCAGCTCCGCCGGCGCGAGGGACGGCACCCGGCGCTCGTGGTGCCACAGCAGCGCGCCGACGTACGCCGGGACGTGCAGGTACCACGTCAGCACCCAGCTGGCCGTCGTGCTGTCCGGGGCCGCGGAGTGCTCCCGCACCAGCCAGTCGCCCAGGAGGCCGCGCCACTCGTCGAAGTGCGCGGGCGTCTCCAGCAGCTCCGAACAGCGGATCCAGCCCGCCGGGACGTCGCTGCGCAGCTCGCTGCGTTCCTGCAGGCCGGCGATGCGCCGCAACGACGACGCGAGGCCGTCGCCGACCTCGCGTGCGTCACGGAAGGACCGCTGCTGGTTCAACTGCGGCCCTCCTCAAGCGCCGTAGTGAATTAGGCGTGCCTAACCTTACAGGCTTCCGCGAGGTGCGCCAATCGGGTGGGGTACTCCCAGCTTGCGGACTGTTCGCGGTGAGCGGACAGCGCGCGGATGGCGGAATCCGGATGGCGCTCCGCACGTTGTGCTTGACGTAAAGGTGCAGGGCAACCTGATGATGGGAGTACCCGGGAGATGCCACGTCCGGGTGCGGAAACGACCGCCGAGAGCCGTAGTGGTACGCCAGCGCGACGACTTGGCTACTAGAGTGGTCTCACGGTGCTGAATCCATCGCGGTGAAAGCACGATGGAAACGGGCCGCCGGCGCAGCAGTCGAGGGAGTGCACATGTTTGAGAGGTTCACCGACCGCGCGAGGCGGGTGGTCGTCCTGGCTCAAGAAGAGGCCAGGATGCTCAACCACAACTACATCGGCACCGAGCACATCCTCCTGGGTCTGATCCACGAGGGTGAGGGTGTCGCCGCCAAGGCGCTGGAGTCGCTGGGCATCGCCCTGGAGGGCGTGCGCCAGCAGGTCGAGGAGATCATCGGCCAGGGCCAGCAGGCGCCGAGCGGGCACATCCCGTTCACGCCGCGCGCCAAGAAGGTGCTGGAGCTGTCGCTGCGCGAGGCGCTGCAGCTCGGCCACAACTACATCGGCACCGAGCACATCCTGCTCGGCCTGATCCGCGAGGGCGAGGGCGTCGCCGCGCAGGTCCTGGTCAAGCTGGGCGCGGACCTCAACCGGGTCCGCCAGCAGGTGCTTCAGCTGCTCTCGGGCTACCAGGGCGGCAAGGAGTCCACCGAAACCGGTTCCGGCCGCGGTGAGGGCACCCCGTCGTCTTCGCTGGTCCTGGACCAGTTCGGCCGCAACATGACCGTGCTCGCCCGCGAGGGCAAGCTCGACCCGGTCATCGGGCGCGGCAAGGAGATCGAGCGGGTCATGCAGGTGCTGTCCCGCCGGACCAAGAACAACCCGGTGCTCATCGGCGAGCCCGGCGTCGGCAAGACCGCCGTCGTCGAGGGCCTCGCGCAGAGCATCGTCAAGGGCGAGGTGCCCGAGACGCTCAAGGACAAGCAGCTCTACACGCTGGACCTGGGCTCCCTGGTCGCCGGCTCCCGCTACCGCGGTGACTTCGAAGAGCGCCTGAAGAAGGTGCTCAAGGAGATCAAGACCCGCGGCGACATCATCCTGTTCATCGACGAGCTGCACACGCTGGTCGGGGCGGGTGCCGCCGAGGGTGCGATCGACGCGGCTTCGATCCTGAAGCCGATGCTCGCCCGCGGTGAGCTGCAGACGATCGGCGCGACCACGCTCGAGGAGTACCGCAAGTACATCGAGAAGGACGCCGCCCTCGAGCGCCGGTTCCAGCCGATCCAGGTCGGCGAGCCGTCGCTGGAGCACACGATCGAGATCCTCAAGGGCCTGCGCGACCGGTACGAGGCGCACCACCGCGTCTCGATCACCGACTCGGCGCTGGTCGCCGCCGCGACCCTGGCGGACCGGTACATCAACGACCGGTTCCTCCCGGACAAGGCGATCGACCTGATCGACGAGGCGGGCGCCCGGATGCGCATCCGCCGGATGACCGCGCCGCCGGACCTGCGCGAGTTCGACGAGAAGATCGCGAACGTCCGCCGCGACAAGGAGTCCGCGATCGACGCGCAGGACTTCGAGCGGGCCGCCCGCCTGCGTGACGAGGAGAAGACCCTCCTCGGCCAGAAGGGCGAGCGGGAGAAGCAGTGGAAGGACGGCGACCTCGACGTCGTCGCCGAGGTCGACGACGAGCAGATCGCGGAGGTGCTGGCCAACTGG
This sequence comes from Amycolatopsis sp. NPDC003731, assembly GCF_053586895.1. NCBI lineage: Bacteria > Bacillati > Actinomycetota > Actinomycetes > Pseudonocardiales > Pseudonocardiaceae > Amycolatopsis > Amycolatopsis sp. NPDC003731. The sequence continues at coordinate 2,743 of NZ_JBSFNC010000219.1, forward strand.
ACCGGCATCCCGGTGTTCAAGCTGACCGAGGAGGAGACCACCCGGCTGCTGCGCATGGAGGAGGAGCTCCACAAGCGCATCATCGGCCAGGAGGACGCGGTCAAGGCCGTCTCGCAGGCGATCCGCCGTACGCGCGCCGGTCTGAAGGACCCGAAGCGCCCGTCGGGCTCGTTCATCTTCGCCGGCCCGTCCGGTGTCGGTAAGACCGAGCTGTCCAAGGCGCTGGCCTCGTTCCTGTTCGGCGAGGACGACGCGCTCATCCAGATCGACATGGGTGAGTTCCACGACCGCTACACCGCTTCGCGGCTCTTCGGTGCCCCTCCGGGCTACGTCGGCTACGAAGAGGGCGGCCAGCTGACGGAGAAGGTGCGTCGCAAGCCGTTCTCGGTGGTCCTGTTCGACGAGATCGAGAAGGCGCACCAGGAGATCTACAACACGCTCCTGCAGGTGCTGGAAGACGGCCGCCTGACCGACGGTCAGGGTCGCACGGTCGACTTCAAGAACACGGTCCTCATCTTCACGTCCAACCTGGGCACTTCGGACATTTCGAAGTCCGTCTCGCTCGGGTTCGCCGGGTCCAACGACACCGGCACCCGGTACGAGAAGATGAAGCAGAAGGTCAACGAGGAAATGAAGAAGCATTTCCGCCCGGAGTTCCTGAACCGGATCGATGACATCATCGTGTTCCACCAGCTGACGCAGGAACAGATCATCCAGATGGTCGACCTGATGATCGGCCGGGTCGAGACGCAGCTGCGCGCGAAGGACATGGAGCTGGAGCTCACGGCGAAGGCCAAGTCGCTGCTGGCCAAGCGCGGCTTCGACCCCGTCCTCGGTGCGCGGCCGCTGCGCCGCACGATCCAGCGCGAGATCGAGGACCAGCTGTCGGAGAAGATCCTGTTCGGCGAGGTCGAGCCGGGTCAGATCATCCTGGTCGACGTCGAAGGCTGGAGCGGCAACCCGGAGGACAAGGACGACCAGGCGCGGTTCACCTTCCGCGGCGAGCGTCGCCCGTCGTCCATCCCGGACGCCCCGCCGGTGAGCATCGGCGCGGGCCACGAGGAGCAGGGCGAAGCCGAGAACGACTGATCCCGGCTGAGTAGTTCGCAGGAGGGCGGTTCCCCCGAGCGGGGAGCCGCCCTTCTTCGCGTTGTTGGATGGAATGAAAGATCGAACTTCACGACGAGGTCGAGCAGTGTTCGTGAACCTGTGCCGTGCAGACCCGGTCTCTGCGGACCGGGTCGAAGAAGCGATCGACATGCCCGCCCGGGAAGGACCGTGTCTTGGGCGGTCGCTGGTCGACCGGATCAAGGGCTCGCACCTGCACAACCTCAAGGAGCTGAGACCGGCGTCCGCCGGGAGCAGCGGTTCCGGGCCCACCTGCGAGCCGGAGAGAAGGGCTGAGTGATGAGCCGGTCGTGGAAGGAAGTCAAAGCCGAGAAGCTCGCCATCGACCGAGAGGCCGGTCGAGACGTCGATGCTGCGCGCATCGCGGCGCGGGAGGCGACCGAGGCTTATGTACTCGGGTTCCGCCTTGCCCAGCTCCGTGAGGACGCCGGGGTCAGCCAGACCGAGCTCGCCCGGCACATGGGGGTCAGCCAGCCGCGGATCAGCCAGCTCGAACAGGGTGACCCGGGACAGATGGCGCTGGACACCCTTCGCCGCTACATCACGGCCCTCGGCGGCCGCATGCGGGTTGTCGCTGACTTTGAGGACCACGACGTCACCGTTTCGGCCGCTGAGCGGGGCTCTGCCTGATCGAAGCCACCCCTCGCGCCCGTGAGACGATGCCCGCGGACCTTGGGAGGGGAATCCGCGTGGACGTGCTCTCGATCGACTTCGGGACTTCGAGCACGGTCGGCGTGCTCTCCGCCTTCGGGCGGGGGCCCCGGGCGATCGAGGTCGACGGGTCGGTCACCATGTCCTCCGCCGTCTACGTCAACGATGACGGCCTGCTCGTCGTCGGCCAGGATGCCGAGCGGCGGGCGCGGCTCGATCCCAGCCGGTTCGAACCGAACCCCAAACGCCGGATCGACGAAGGTGCCATCCGGCTCGGCGACGTCGACGTCCCGATCGCCGACGCCTTCGCCGCCGTCCTGCGGCGGATGGGTGAGGAAGCCGAACGGCAGCTCGGCCGCCCGCCCGCGCAGACCCGGATCTCGCACCCCGCCGGCTGGGGTGCCGACCGGCAGGACGTGCTGCGGGACGCCGCCGCGAAAGCACGGCTCGTCGATGTGCGGCTGATCCCCGAACCGGTCGCCGCCGCGGCGCACTACGCCAGTCTCGGGCGGCGGGGCGGCGGGCCGATCGGCGTCTACGACCTCGGGGCCGGCACCTTCGACTGCGCCGTCGTCGGGGTCACCCGGCAGGGCTTCACCGTGCTCGCCGAGGACGGCCTGCCCGACCTCGGCAGCCTCGACATCGACCAGGCGCTGCTCGTCCACATCGGACGCGAGGTGTCGCACGCCGATCCCGCGCAGTGGCAACGCCTCCTGCGGCCGCAGACCACCGCCGACCGCCGGACGCGGCGGGCGCTGCTGCAGGATGTCCGGGATGCCAAGGAAAGCCTCTCGCGGCACGCGCAGACCCACGTGCCGATGCCCGAGCCGTTCGGGGACGTGCTCGTCAGCCGGGACGAGCTCGAAGCGCTCGTGCGGCCCAGCCTGCTGCGCAGCGCCGAGCTGCTCGGCGCCACCATCCGGCGCGCCGGGCTCACGCCCGCGCAGCTCGCCGGCGTCTACCTCGTCGGCGGGCCGAGCCGGATGCCGCTGCTGGCCACCCTGCTCGGGCGGCAGCTCGGCGTCACGCCGACCACGCAGGACCAGCCCGAAACGGCCGTCGCGTTCGGACTCCACCACGTGCCGCTCGGCACCACCAGCGACCTCACCGTCCCCGCGTTCGCACCCGTCCGCCCGCCGGTGCCGCCGCCGCGGCCGCAACCCTGGCCACAGCAGGCGGGGCCACCGCGGCCGGCCCCGCCACCGGAACCGCGCCGGAAGCGCAAGCCCTGGTTCCTCGCGCTCGCCGTGCTCTTGGTCGCCGCGGTCGTGGCCACCGTCGTCGTGTTCGTCATTCGCGATCAGGCCGCGCGGGCCGCGGCGGACTGCACGCAGACGACCGAGCGCGACCGGGCCGGCTTCACCCCGTGCCTGCGCTTGCTGGCCGGCTCCGTCCCGGACCGGAGCACCTGCAAGGACAACGGCCACTTCGCCCAGCTGCTGGGCGCCCAGCTCTCGGTCATCTGCGCCTTCACGGGCGGCAGTGTCAGCTACTACCAGGGCGTGACCACCGAATACATCGAGGTGAACACGAAGCTGACGCCCGCCGGCCGCGGCACCTGGGACGGTGGCGGGCTGCACGGCGAGTACGTCGCCAGTGCCGACAAGAAGTCGTCGATCGTGCTTTTCGGCGTGGCCGAGCGCCGGGTGGCCGCGATCTACCTCACGGAACAACCCCGCCGCCTCGAAGAGCTGGTCGCCGGCTTCTCCAGCCAGGTCAAGCCGGCCTGAGTCACCAGGCCCGGTCGAGCCGCATGCCGCGGCCGTACCAGTCGTCGTCGGCGACCGGCCTGGCCGGCGACGGCTCGGCCGGGGTGTCCGACGACCGGTCCTTGAGCACCTTGCCGTCCGGCTCGGCCACCGGGGCGGACGGCGCCGGCGCGGCGAGCGGGACCGGCGCCGGCTCGAACTGCACCCGCCAGCGCAGCCGGTCCATCAGGTAACCGCCGCTGCCCAGCGGTGCCAGCAGCTGCCCGGTCCGCTTCGCCGACTCGCGCTGGGCCTCTACGTACGTGCGCAGGACGGCGTCCGCGATCTCCGTCGGCGACATCCCGGAGACGGCGTCGGTGAGCCTCAGCCGGGTCAGCACGCCGTCGGTGTTGACCGACAGCGAAACCGCGCCGTCGGCGGACGTCGCCGTCGCCGACAGCGCGGAGAGTTCGGCCAGGAGGGCGTCGCGGTCCGGGCCGTCAGCCATCCAGCCTCCCGACGTGGGTGGCGCCGCTGGACACCTGGCCGTCGGGGGCGATGTCGACGTTCGCGTCGCGGACGTTCTTCTCGGTCTGCCGCGATGTCCGGTCGGTCTCGAAGTTGTCCGGGTCGAAGCTCGAGCCGGGGCTGACGTCCGGCGCGTCGGGGATCTTCGGCAGGTCGACGGCTTCGTCGCCGATGCGGTCCGCCAGCTTCTGCGCCGCGTCGCCGGCGCCGTCGCGGATCTTGCCCGCGCTGTCGAGGAAGCTCTGGTACAGGTCGAACCCGTTGTCGCCGGTGATCTCCGCCTGGTTCGCCACGACCGCGGTGATCGCGCCGCCGGCGGCGTTCCCGGCGACGATCGCGCCGTTGGCCATGGTGAAGATCGTCGCGCCCGCCGCGGCGCCCGCACCGGCGGTGGCCACGGTGAGCAGCCCGGTGACCGCGCCCGCGAACGTCGCCGCCAGCACCTTCGACATGGCCGCCTCGCGCTTGCGCTCCTGCGACTTCTGGTAGTCCTCCGCCGTGCTCTTGAACGTGGAGCCGAGGTTGCTCAGGTCCTGCCGGGCCGAAGCGATGGCTTCGCGCGCGGCGACGATGTCGCTCTCCAGGATGGTGATCTTGGTTTCGACCTCGGTGAAGGTGTCGGCGAGCTCGTTGAGGTAGGCCTTCACGGCGTTGGCCGCGGAACCGCGCCAGACGTCGAGGAACTGCCGGGCGTCGTCGAGCTTCGGGCCCGAGTCGCGCTGCAGCGCCTTCCATACGGCGTCGTGCCGCATGATCAGGCTCTGCAGTCCCTCGGCCGACTCGTGGTCGATGTCGGCGTCGGAGAACTCGCGGTAGATGGCGGCGACGTCGTCCTGCATCTTCCGGAAGCCGTCGTCGCCGGGGCCCAAGCCGAAGATCCAGTCGGTCATCCGCAGGATTTCCAGCGCGTCGAGGGCGTCGGTGGCGCCCTGCTTCAGGTCCTCGGAGACGCCGTCCAGGAGCTCGGTGCGGCGGTCGTCGCCACCGGACATCGGCTGGGCGTCGAGCCCGGTGTCGAAGTAGCCGTCCACGTCAGTTCCCCTCCAGGCCGGCGGCCGCGCGGTTGACGCGCTGCTTCGAGTCCTCGTCGGCCTTCTCGTACAGCTCCGCGACCCGCATCAGCGCGTGACTGGTGTCCGCCGTGGTCTGGTGCAACTGCGCGACCAGCTTCTGGATCTTCGCCAGGTGGTCGTTGTAGGCCGCGGCGACGGCCGGCATGCCGAGCGTGCGGCCGAAGGCGTTGTCCGCCGGGAACATCGCGCCGAGGCCGCCGAAGAACCCGCCGCCGTCCGACTTGACGGGGACGTCGGTGCCGCGCAGGCCGTTCGACGCGGCTTCCGCGGCGTCGGCGGCTCCCTGGAGGGCTCGGGCCGAGTCCCGCAGGTCCTGCAGGTCGGTCTCGAATCCGATCATCACTCACCTCTTCTTCGGGCTGCGCGTTCCGGACATGTAAACACCGTTCGATCACCCGGCAGGGAGGTTTGCCGAGGGTGTGCGTCAGATCACGGACGGCCCGCCGTACCGCCGAACGGGGGAATGTCGTCCGTGCCGGGTGGTCTCGACGCTCCTACCTGCATGAGCACAGTCACGAAACCTCGGGCGCCGACCGTGCGGCGTCAGTTGCGCGAGGCGAAACGCTTCTCCTGGACGGGATTCGCGGTCACGGTCGGGGCGTCGCTGCTCGGCACGCTCGTCCCGGCGGCGATCGGGGCGGGCCCGGACGCGACCCTGATCTCCACGCTGGTGGTCACAGTCTTGGCGGCGGGCGGGTTCACGGCCAAGGACGGCAGCGCCCGCGGCATCAAGGCGATCGCGATCGTCCTGCTGGCGACGGGTGCGCTGGTCCTGACGGTCACCGGGGTGACCGTCCTCGACCTGGTGCGCGGCCGCCCGGCGACGTTCCCGGGCGTGCCGGAGGTGGCCGTCGAGCCGCGGGTGATCGTCCCGGAGTCGGTCAGCTGCCCCGAGACGCCGGTGCACACGACGACGACCTGCGTGGTGGCGGTCCGCAGCGTCGGCGCGAGCGCGCTGCGGGTCAACGGGGTCGAACTGGACAGCAAGGACTTCACGGTGGACGCGAGCGCGTGCGTCGGCCACGACGTCGAGCCGGGCCGCCGGTGCACGCTGTTGGTCAGCTTCACGCCGGCCTGGAGCGGCGACCGGGTCGCGGACCTGACGGTCCACCACAACGTCCCGGGCCCGGCGGCCTTCGTCGAGCTCACCGGCCGCGGCGGTTAGCTGCCGGTCGGCCGCGCTCCGGAAGCAGGAGGAAGCCGGAGAACAGCACCGAACCCACGACGAGCATCGGAACCCGGACGACCGCCCCCAGCCCGGTCTCGCCCAGACGTCGCGCTCGGTCTCAATGCTCCGCGCCCGCGCTGACCGCCAAGTCCTCCGTCACCCGCAACGCCGTGTCCGCCAGGGCTTCCAGCGCGTCGGCGATCCGGTCCACGCCCAGGGAAGGCTCGGCCTTCCCCGACGCCGCGACCTGCTCCGGGCTGAACGGGACGTGCACGAATCCGCCGCGCACGCCGGGGAACTCCGTGGCCAGCAGGTGCATCAAGCCGTAGAAGACCTGGTTGCACACGTACGTCCCGGCGGTGTGGGACACCGACGCCGGCACGCCTGCCTCGCGGATCGCCGCCACGCAAGCCTTCACCGGCAAGGTCGAGAAGTACGCCGCCGGGCCGTCCGGGACCACCGGGGCGTCCAGGGGCTGGGCGCCCGCGTTGTCCGGGATTCGGGCGTCGATCAGGTTGATCGCCACGCGCTCCGGGGTCACCTCGGCCCGGCCGCCCGCCTGGCCCGCGCAGACCACCAGCGACGGCCGGTGTTCCGCCAGCGCCCGCCCCAGCGCGGGCAGGGATGTCCCGAACTCGCAGGGCAGCTCCACCGCCGCCACGTCGTCCCGGCGGGCGGCCACCAGCGAAACCGCCTGCCAGGACGGGTTGACCGACTCGCCGCCGAACGGCGCGAACCCCGTCATCAGCACCCTGGCCATGCCGTCCTCCCGAAACGAAAGCGTCGAGGCCACCCTACGTCCGCAGGGTGGCCTCGACGACCGGCGCTCAGGCGGCGGGCTTGAGCCCACCCGGGTAGAGGTACTGGTCGGCGGGCTTGCCGCTGCCGTACACCCACGCGTCGAAGAAGCCCTGGAGGCTCCGGTGCGCCGCGAACTCGGTGAACCGCTGGAACTCCTGCATGCTCGCGTTCCCGTCGCGGTGCAGCGATGGCCAGGTCTTCAGGACCCAGGAGAACGCCTGCTCACCGATGTAGTTGCGCAGCGCGTGCAGCATCATCGGGCCCTTCGAGTACACGTACGTGAACTCGTTGCCCTGACCCATGTCGTAGAGCTTGCCGTTCCAGAGCCGCGTCGACGCCGTCTTGACGTCGTTCGCGTACTGGGCGTTCAGGTCGACGCCCTCCTTCGCCTCGTCCCAGAGCCAGGTGGCGTAGGAGGCGAAGCACTCGTTGAGGCAGACGTCGCGCCAGTGCGCGACCGCCACCGAGTCGCCGTACCACTGGTGGGCGTTCTCGTGGACGATCGTCGGGACCGTGCCCGCCCAGCCCGCCGAGTAGATCGGCCGGCTCATCGTCTCCAGCGAGAAGCCGATCTGCTCGTTGAGGAAGATGCCGCCCGCCGCGTCGATCGGGTACTTGCCGAACTTCGACTCGAGGAAGTCGAGGATCTCCGGCAGCCGGGCCTCGGCCTGCTTCGTCGAGTCGGGGACGCCGGGCGCGAACGCGCTGACGATCGGGGTCCCGTCCTTGCGCTTCTGGCGGTCGAAGGTCCACTTGTCGATCGCGACCGTCGTCATGTACGGCACGATCGGCGTCTCTTCGGCCCAGACGTGCGTGGTGCCGTTCGGCGTCTTGATCGACGGCTTCTCGCGGCCGTTGGCGATCACGCCCCACTCGTCGGGCACGGTGATCGCGAGGTGGAAGGTGGCCTTGTCGAGCGGGGTGTCGTTGACCGGGTACCAGGTCGTGGCCGACCGCGGTTCGCCGGCGACGAACGCGCCGCCCGCCTGGGCGAACTGCCAGCCGTTGTTGCCGAGCGACGGGTCGCTGATCGGCGCGGGCACGCCGTGGTAGGCGATCTTCACCTTGAAGTGCTGACCCCGCCACAGCGCGCGCGACGGCGTGACGACCAGTTCGTGGTCGCCGGTCCGGCTGAATTTCGCGTCCCGGCCGTCGACTTTGATCGAGTCGACGGTCAGGCCCTTGAAGTCCAGGTTGAACGAGCTGAGCGCCTGCGTCGCCCGCGCGGCGATGTCCTGGTTCCCGGTGAGCTGGTGCGACGCCGGGTCGTAGGTGACCTTCAGGTTGTAGTCGGCGACGTCGTAGCCACCGTTGCCGTCCTGCGGGTAGTAGCTGTCGCCGGCGCCATCGCTGCCGGGCTTCGGCGCGCCCCAGCCATCGCCCGCGGCGGCGACACCGGTGCCGAGGCAAAGACTGGCGACCACGGCGGCCGCCACCACGACCGGTTTCTGTCCCCTCATGAACGCTCCTGTCCGTGTGCGGATGGGCCTCGTCGGCAACGTATCGCCACGAACGGGTGATCCGGGGAAGCGTGTCGTATTTGTCCGGATAATCAGCACTTCCGTCGGCCCGTCCGGCCGCCCCGGAACTATGGCCGCCACCGCCAGTGCCGCGAATGACTCATTCGGGACCTCGGACGTCCCCAATGAGTCATTCGCGACCATACCGCGCCCCCGGGGACGCCGGCGTGCGCCGGCTGGAAAGCTGGTCGCATG
>NZ_JBSFNC010000220.1:0-11339 GCF_053586895.1 Amycolatopsis sp. NPDC003731
TGCCTCAGCGGCACCCGTCGGACTCTGCGCCGGACCGGTCGCCGGGGTGCTGGGCGCTGCCGGACTCTGCGCCGGACCGACGGCCGGGGTGCTGCTGGGCGCTGGGCTCTGCGCCGGAGCCCCGGGTGCCGCTGAGGCACCCGTCGGACTCTGCGTCGCGCCGGGCGCCGGCGTGCTGGGTACCGCTGGGGAGCCGGGCACCCCTTGGGCCGGGCCGACGGCCGGGGTGCTGGGTGCCGCTGGGGAACCTGCCGGGCTTTGCGCCGGACCGGCGACCGGAGCGCCAGGCGCAGCGGGGGAAGCAGCCAGACCTTGCGCCGGACCAGCAGCCGGAGCGCCGGGCGCTGCGGGAGGAGCAGCCGGACCTTGCGCCGGACCAGCAGCCGGAGTAACCGGCGAAGCGGGGGAACCAGTCTGCGCCGAGCTGGGCACCGGAGCAGCGCCGGGCACCGTTGGGGAATCGACCGGGCCTTGCACCGAGCGGCCGGGTGTCGTCTGGGAGCCGGCCGCGCCGCTGCCCTGCGCGGGCGTGGTGCCCGGCAGCGAGGCAGGCCCCCAGGGCGGCTTGGGCAGATGGGCGCCGATCATCGGAGCCGGTGCCTCCGGTGAGGCCGGGGGGACATCGGCCGAGGCAGCGCTCGGCTGGGGAACCTCCGGTGCGGCCTGCGATTCGGCAGGCTGGTGGGCGCCGCCAGTCTGCGCCGTCGGCTGTGGAACGGCTGCGGGTGCCGGCGGTTCGGCGGGCGACTCCGACTCCGAGGCGGCCGTCGGCTGCGCGACCGCAGCGGATGCCGACGGTTCGGCATGCGACTCCACCTCTGAGGCGGCCCTCGGCTGCGACTCCGCTTCCGGAGGGGCCGTCGGTTGAGGAACCTCGGGCGTTGCCTGCGATATCGCGGCAGGCATCGACTGCGGGACATCGGGCGCCGTCTGCGATTCCGCGGAAGGCTGCACCCCGACCGGCGGCTGCGGCTGTTGACCGGCCGAGTGCGCTTCCTGCGGCACAGCCGGCGCGCTCTCGACCGGATGGTCCCGCTTCTGTTCCGCCGAGCTGGGAACGTCCGGCTCGATCCGGTCTGCTTCGCCTGCCTGCGACTCGGCGGGCATGGGTGCCGCCTCGGTCTGGGGCTCGTTCGACGGCACCCATTCGGCCGCAGGTTCGACCGACTCCGGGCGGGCGGCCTCCTCCGATGCCGCTCCGGCGGATACCGATCCGGCTGCCTCCGGCAGCTCCGCCTCTCGCAATGCCGGTGCGGCAACTTCCTGCTGGTCAGAAACCGGTTCAGCCGCCCCGGACTGACTCGCGTCCCCCGCCTCAGCTGAAACCGACCCGGCAGCCTGATCCTCAGGTTCACCGGGTGGCGTCACCGCAGTCTCCGGCTGCTCCACGCCCTGCGGCGCTGCCGTCGCACTGTCTGGCCGCGATTCACCCGGCACCGGGACGGCACCCTCCGGCCGCTCGGACTCCCGGGGCGCCGAGGCGACGGTCTCCGGGGCATCCACAGGCTCAGCCCCAGGGCGAGCCCCCTGAGCCTGCACGGCCTCAGCCACCGACGGGCGTTCCTCAGCAGCAACCGGCTCAGGCGCAGAAGTGACCGCATCCGGCGAAGCAGGAGCCTCCGGCGCCGCATGGCGGGGCGGGGTCGGGGCCTTCACCGGGCCCGGCAGGTCCGGCTCGGCCGTCAGCGACCACTCCGGCGGAACCGGGGCCCCGCCACCGGACGAACCCGGCCGCGCCCACGCCCCCGGCACCTGCTGCTCCGGTGTCCCCGGTACCGCCTGCGCCGGCGGGGGGTGGGGCACCGTCCGCCACACCGGGGCCGGGCCGATGTTCATCGGGGCCGGGGCCGCCGCCGAGCCGGACGGGGACGCCGCCGGGGGTGCGGGTCGCGCTGCCGGCTTGGGGATCGGGTCCAGGCACGACACCAGGACCGACGTGTTCTCCGGGTCCGGGACCTTCCGCCCGCTCCTCTCCCGGTAGACCATCTCGCCGTCCGCGTCCATCTCCACCAGGTAGCCCGCCTCGGCGAGCTGTTCCTCGTCGAGGTCCGCCAGCTTCTCGTAGCGCGATGGCACCACCCGGTAGATCGGCCACGCCAGGCCCGCGTTCTCCGCGTGGAACTGGGCCAGCAACGCCGCCATCTGGTGCTGCCACGGCAGCGACATGCCCTCGGCCAGCGACCGCGGCAACACCACGTACCCCGCGTCGACCCCCGGGTAGCCCTGGCCCAGCTGGTCGGCGAGCGGGGTGCTGGAGACGGGACGCGCGCTCTGCCGGGGCGGCTGAGGCGCGCCGAACAGCGCCGCCGGGTCCCGGGGCTCGCCCGCTCCGGGCTTGCCCCTCCTGCCGAATTTGCGTCCCACGTGCTCATCCTCTGCCAGTACGCGGCCACCTGCTCGTGGAAGCGGCCGCGACGTCGGTGCGATCGGTGTCCAGGCCCTCGCAACCCATGCTAAACGCCGGGGCGGACCGCCTGCGGCACGAGTTCGCGCTCGTCGAACGAGAAGGCCCGGGTGTGCACCGGGACACCCGTCTGCTGCGCCTCGACGATCTTGTTGTCCCCCAGGTACATCATCACGTGGTGGATGGAGGACGGGTCCGCCGGGTCGGTGGCGAGGAACAGCAGGTCACCGGGCTGCGCGTCACGCACCGGCAGGTACGCGCCGGCGTGGTACTGGTCGCGCGAGACCCGCGGCAGGATGATCCCCGCCGACTCGTACGCGCGCAGCATCAGGCCCGAACAGTCGTAGGAATCCGGGCCCGTGGCGCCCCACACATACGGCTTGCCCTGCTCGCCCAGCGCGAAACTGATCGCCTGCCCGGCCGCCTGGCTCGGCGGCAGCAGCGCGCCCAGGCCGGTGCCGCAGGCGACGACGTCGACGACCTGGCCGACCGTCTCGACCAGCGTCGCCGCCATCGGCTCCCACTTGTGGTAGCGGTCCGGGAAACCCGAGCGCTCCACCGCCTGCGCCGCGTCGCCGGGCCGCTTGTTCTCCCAGTCCGGCACCGCGAGGAGGACGTCGTAGAACTTATTGACCGCGTACGTCGGGTTCGTCACCTCGGCGACCGATCCCCAGCCCATCGACGGCCGCATCTGGAAGATGCCCTGGGAGTCGCGGTCACCGTAGGTGAGGTTGTGCAGGCCGGATTCGGTCATGCCGGCCTGGATCGCGACCTGCCACGCGCGCGGCGCGAGCGTCCGCTGCTTGCCGATCGAGATGATCAGCGCGACGATGCCGCGCTGCTCCTCGTCCAGCTTCGACGCGTCGACCGTGCCGCGATCACCCTGGCCGGGCTGCGTCGGCCCGACCGAGGCGTCGCAGCTCATCAGGTTGACGCCCCGGGCCTGCGCCTGCTGGTTGTCGATGACGACCTTGGCGGCGACCGCGGTCACGACCAGGGCACCGATCGCGACGAACACGACCAGCCCCAGCCACAACCCCAGGCGCCGCACGGTCAGCTCGCCTGGTCGTAGTCGGCGACCCGCCAGCCGGCGTTGGTGCTCACCACCGTGATGGCCAGCTTCGGCCCGTCGGTCGGGATGGTCAGCTGCACCGAGCTCGGGTAGGACGTGCCGACGACCGGCTCACCGGTGACCTTCGACGCCGGGATGTTCGACGGGTCGACCGTCGACATCACCGGCAGGTACTCCTCGGTGGTGTACGGCTTCAGCTGCGCGAGCCACTGCTCGGAGGTGATGCCGGCCGGGTGCCTCACCCAGGCCGCGGCCCACTCCTTGGCGACGCGGATCGCGTCGGCGTTCGGCGCCGTCGGGGTGGGGGTGGCGAGCGGCGTGGACAGCCGCGTCGGCAGGTTCGACGTCGGGACCGGCGCCGCGACCCCCGGCGGGGTCGCCGTCGCCGAGGTGGTCGTCCCCGGGCCGCCCGGGGACGCCTTGGCCTGTGGTTTGCCGATCACCTTCGGCAGCACGATGCCCAGCGCGGTGATGAGGATGGCCAGGAACACGAGCGCGCCGACGAGGTGGCGCGGCGAGCGCAGCGGCCAGCCCCACAGGCGCCGGTAGACCGCGGCGCGGCCGCGGTTGGTGCGGATCGGCATCGATCACCGCCCCAGCACTTGGTCGGTGTCCCGCGGCTCCTCGCGGACTTCGATGCCCCGCGACGGCCGGTAGAGCACGAACACCGGCTTGCCGGCGACGACTTCGGGGTCCACGCGCCGCGGCTGAGCGCGCACACCCGGCGTCCGCGGCGCGTAGTCGCTGAAGCTGGACTCGGGCGGCCGCAGGTCGGACGGCACGACGACGGGCTCGGGCTCGTCGCTCCAGCGCCGGTCGGCCACCGGCGAGGTGTCGACGCGCCGGCTCTCCTCCCGCGTCGTCGGACGGCCGCCCGCGCCGACGACGACGTAGTCGCCGCCGTCGCCGTTGGCCGGGTTGTACTGGCCGAACACCGGGGCGCCGGGACGTCCGCCCGCCGGCAGCGCGCCCGCGGACCCGCCCCCGCCGACGGCCCCCGGCCACGCGCCGGACCAGGCGGCGGCCGGGCGGGAGGCGTGGGAGCCGTTGTCGAGGCGCTGGGCGTTGGCGAAGATGGTGGCTTCCGGCCGGAACCGGCCACCGCCGGCGGTCGCCCCGAGCGGGCCGCGCTGCTCGCCGTCGACGACGTCGTCGGTGTCGCGCACGTTCTGCCAGAACTCGTCCTGCGGGGTCGGGCCGTTCTTGTTGCGCCGGAACCGGGAGAAGATCCCGCCGCCGGGCGACGGCACCGCGGCGCCGACCATGCTGACCGACATCTCGACCATCTGCCACAGCCGGCGCACCGGCCGCCCGACCATGAACAGCAGCACGGTGATGAGCCCGGCGAGCACCATCTGCGTGAGCATGTTCAGCGAGTTGCCGGCGTCGAAGATGGCCTGCAGCAGCAGGGCGTGCACGCCGGCGAGCACGGAGAGGACGACGAGGTTGAAGGCCACCCCGCCGGCGACCTTGAGCACGCGGCGCAGGATCTCCGGGTGCAGCAGGGCGACCAGGCCGATGAGCGGCGCGGTGAGGGCGAAGAGGCGGATGAGGACCTGGGCGAGCAGGACGCTGGCCTTGGCCAGGAGCTGGAAGAGCGAGTAGACGAGGGCTTGGCCCAGGGAGAGGAAGCCGGCACCGGTGCGGCCACCGGCCTCGCCGGTGAAGTAGCCGGTGGCGGGGCCCAGCTTGGTGGAGATGTCCTTGTAGGCGTTCTTCTTGCCGTCGATGACGGACTGGTTCGCGTCATCGCCGTTGCGCAGCTGCGCCCAGGTGAACGCCTGCGCGTCCAGCAGCGGACGGCCGAACTGCTCGGCCTGCGGCGCAGTCGGCGAACCGAACTCCCCGCGGATCCAGTTCTTGTAGACGATTTCGTTGTGCAGGTTCGTCGGCAGCACGTGCCGCACGACGCGGTTGTCGGCGTCGTCGACGAACCCGGCCTGGATGTTGGTCGTGGTCTGGACGATCGCCTTGTCGATCGGGTCGAAGTACCGCAGCATCGCCAGCGACGACGCGGCGAGCCAGACGCCCGCCAGCGCGTACAGCGCCCGTTTGCTGACCGCGGCGAGGTCACCGCGCCAGATGTTGCGGAACAGCATGATCGACATGACCAGCGCGACCAGCCCGAACAGCTGGGCGTAGATGTTGTTGTAGACCTTCTCCGCGCCCGACTTGACCGCGTTGTACAGCGGGTTGAGCAGACCGCCTTCGAGCACGGTGTAGTGCAGCGAGTTCGTCGCGCCGACGATGTTCTTGCCCAGGTTGAACAGCTGGTTGCCGCCCCAGGTGTCGAGCGTCGAGCCCGGTGGCGTCAGGCTGATGCCGGAGCAGTTCGTCTCGAAGGTGTTCCAGACGAACCCGGCGTAGCTGTAGTCGACGTACGGGCTGCCCGCCTCGCCGTGGCCTTCGGCGGGGTCGATCGCGCCGACCATGCCCGCGCCGGGGCGTTCCGGGTTGGGGGCCTCACCGCAGGCCGCCGCGCTCGCCGCCGGTGCGGTCGCGATGGCCTGCAGGCCCAGGACGAGCATGACGGCGAACATCGTCGCCTTGCGCCCCGGTGTGCGCCGCCCCGGCCGCGGACCTTCCTTGATCCGCCGCTTCAGCGAGTGCCACCCCGCGGCCAACGTCAGCAGGACCGCCAGCGTCAGCACGGTGTTCATGCGGCGTCCCGGCCGGTGCCGCCCTTCCCACCTGAGCGGGCGTGTTGCTGCTGCCCGTTGGACGGCTGGACCCCGCCCTCCACTTCGCCCGTCTCGGACGCCAGCGGGTCCGGTGCGCCGAGGAGGTTCTCGTCGGCCAGGCCGACCTCCAGTTCCGCCGCCAGCTCGAAGTCCTGCTCCAGCTCGATGTCGTCCTCCGGGGGCACGGCGACGTACGGCTTCTTCTCCTCCGCCGGCAGCGCCAGCTCGTTGCCCGGGCGGCGGGACGGCGCCGCGTCCTTCGAACCCGGGGTCGTGTCCATGACCGCCCGCAGGTGGTCCAGGTGGGGGCCGGAGAAGTCGACGCGGATGCGCTCCACGCCTCCTGCGCCGTCACCGAAGATGAACTGGCGGGGCTCGACGTCCCGCTCCAGGCCCCGCTGCGCTCCGGGACGGCGTCCGAGCGCCGCCACGACCTGCTCGTACCCGACGCCGACCGGCACCTTCAGCAACCTGAGGGCGTCCGCCTGGGCGTCGTCGTCGTCGAGACGGCCGACGAACACCGAGTCCAGCAGGGCCACGAACCCCTGGATCTTCAGGAAGTCCGCCGGGATCTGGGACGACAGCAGCACGCGGACGTTCCATTTGCGCGAGTCACGCGCGAAGCGGTTCATCAGGACGCGGCCCGTGGGCACCTCGGAGAGGAAGAACGCCTCGTCGATCCAGACGCCCTTGCGCATCTCCTTCGGCTTCTCGTACACCGACCGCTGGGTCAGCCACGCCGCCAGGTTCAGCATCTCGACGCCCAGGGACTCCGCGTCCGTCCAGTACTCGCGGGGGACGCCGTCCTTCGGCAGGGTCAGCCCGGCCATCGTCAGAACGGTGAGCCGGTCGTCGCGGGTCTCCGAGTACGGGTCCGCGTCCGTCTCCGGGATGAGCAGCGCCATGCGCTCGCGCATCTCGTCGAGGAAGTCCGCGACGACGCCCGCGTGCTCGTGGTGTTCCGACGAATCCCGCCGGAGCGCATCGATTACCTGGCCGGGATCGGCGTCGAACCGGCCGCCGACGGCCCTCACCGCGCGCAGCAGCACGATCCGCGTCTGCGCCATCCGGGACACCTCGTACGGCAGGACACCGGTCAGGACGTCCAGCACCAGCCGTCGCCGGGTCGCGCCCGCGAGGGCCTTCTCGCGGCGCCAGGACCGCTCGGGGTCGTCCTCGTCCATGAAGTGCTCGATCAGCGGCTCGGCGACCACCCGGTACGGGTTGAGGATCCCCGGCTGGGCGTTGAGCAGGTTGATCGGCCGCGCGTAGGGGCGCAGCTCCGGCAGGTCGCACAGCCGCGACAGCGGGCCCGACGGGTCGAGGATCGTCCAGTTCGCCCCCGCGCGCAGCGTCTTGTAGACGATGCCGCCGCCGAGGAACGACTTACCACCACCCAGGCCGGCCACCATCGCGGTGAGGCCGGAGCCGTCGCGGATCTCCTGGGCCATCCAGGGGTCCCAGGCGACCGGGCGGCGGGTCGCCGTGCACGTCTCGCCGAGCAGGATGCCGCGGCGGTCGCCGACCTCCGCGGTCGCCGTCGGGACCGCCGAGGACGCCCAGACCACCGAACCGCGGCGCATGTACGCCGCCGAGGCCAGCGGCTCGCCAGGGATGAACTCCCGGGCCATCGCGTACTGGGCCTCGGGGTGCTCGATGGCGATCTTCGGCTTGTACAGGTCGAGCAGCTGCTGAGCCAGGCGCAGCGCGTCGCGCTCGGTCGGGCCGGACACCGCCAGCCGCCACCACGAGCGGACGCGGGTGGCCAGCGCGGTGAAGCCCGACGTCATCTCATCGTCGATCTCCAGCACCCGCCCGGCCTGCCGGGACAGCGACTGCGGCGGCTCGAGCTCATGCTCGTCGGTGTAGTGCTTGACCTGCGAGCGGACCTTGTTCATCTGCCGCTGCAGCTCGCCGGCGACCTCTTCGGGCCGCCGGACGTAGATGCGCGCGGACACCTCGACCGCGGCGGGCAGGCGGTCGGCGTGCTGGATCCACGGGTCGTCGACCTCGGGGATCTGCAGGCCGTGCATCTGCCCGACGGTCAGGATGGCCAGGTGCCGCGAGACGCCGGCGTTGGAGCCGGTGCGGCCGCGGACGGTCACCGTCGGCGCGTACGGCTCGGCGTAGTAGTCGGCGGCGTCGGTGAAGCTGGCCAGGTCCTCCGGCTCCCAGGCCGCGCCCGGCACGGCGGGCATGTTCCGCGGCGCGGGCAGGCCCAGCGAGCACGAGCGGTGCATCAGCCAGGACATCTCCTCGGCGTGCACCGGACGGCCTTCCAGCCCGGCGCTGCCGATGACCTGGTCGAGGTGCTCGACCTCGGAGTCCAGCGCGGTCAGCTCGGCGTCGACGGCCTCGGGCAGGATCTTGCGCAGCACCGGCGCGGCCCGCTCGACCGCGCGGTCGACCATCCGCCGGGTCTGCACCTGGACGCCCAGGTACACCTCTTTTTCGGCCATCGAGCGGCCCATCAGCTGCTGCTGCTCGCCGATCAGGTAGTCGTCGAACGACATGGCGCCGGGGACGTCGGCCGGGCGGCCGTGGGCGTTGTAGACGTGCGCCTCGGCCCACATCCGGATCGGGTACGGGCGGTTCGTCACGCGCAGGTGCAGCCAGCGGCCCTGCAGCTCGGCGTACTGGCCGGCGATGGCCGCGATCAGGTCGCGCCGCTGGGAGTCCGAGCGGAACGACCAGCGCTGCGGCGCCAGCCGGTACCAGGCGTAGACCTCGACGCCGGTGCGGACCAGGTGCCCGTCGATGCTTCGCACCGCGATCGACGGGGTATACGCGGGAATCGCCTGCTCACCGGGCAGGCGCGCCTTGTTCCCCGAGCCGTTCCGCGACGCGCGGACCTGCTCGGGCGGTTGCCATGCGCCCGAGTGGGTGTCCCGACCCCGTTTTCCTCGGCTACCGCCGCGACCGAACAACGACTACCTCCCGGCCCGAGCCGGGTTGCCCCGGCTCCGGCGCGCTCGTGGTGCTCCCTGGGTGAAGGCTGCCCCCGGCGGGCCGCCGTGGTGCTGGTACTGCCGCCTCCGCTTGTGCTTCGGCAGCGGGCGCTCGGCCCTGACCCGGACGCGGCTGGCGCTGACCGCGCCCCCGGTGCCCGTGGTCACCTCTCTGGGGGTGTTCAGCTCGCGCCCGGCCATCGCGACCACGGCCCCGAGCGGGCGCTCGTGGCTGATCTTGGCGGTGAGCAGCCGGGTGATCACGATGGTGGCGACGAACGCCCACGCCGTCGAGAAGAACCCGAAGCTCCACCCCGCCCAGCGTTCGACGCCGAGCACGAGGAAGAAGGTCGGGATGCCGATGAGCCAGGCGACGTACCGGGCTCTCCAGGGAAAAGTCGCTTTCGGCGGGCCGAGCCACACGGCGTCGACCCGGTAAACCTCGTCGTCGGTCCTGATGCGCACGCGGGCCGCCTCAGCCGGTGAACAGGCCGGCGATCCACTGGCCCACGTTCACGCCCGCGCCGCTGACCGCGAGACCGATGATGGCGAGCGCGATGACCACGCCGGCGAGCCGGCGCATGACACCGGCGTTGTCGCCCTTGCCGCCGCCCAGCCACAGGAGCAGGAGTGCGACGGCCAGCAGCACCAGGGGGATGACGTTGTCGAGCAGCCACTGGCGCACGTTGCCCGTGCCCAGTTCGCCGGCCGCCAGCGTGTCGAGGGTGGTCAAGGTCATCATCGCGATACTCCCGGTGCGCGGTGGGGGCCGCGCGGTTCTGGCTCAGGCGGTGCTTCGAACAACATCATGGGGGCTACGAGGGGTAGTGGTCAAAGTGCGCAGCGTAGAGACCGGCTGGCTTGTCAACCGTCGTGGTGCGCGCGGCACCCGAAATCTCCACGC
This sequence comes from Amycolatopsis sp. NPDC003731, assembly GCF_053586895.1. NCBI lineage: Bacteria > Bacillati > Actinomycetota > Actinomycetes > Pseudonocardiales > Pseudonocardiaceae > Amycolatopsis > Amycolatopsis sp. NPDC003731. The sequence continues at coordinate 10,010 of NZ_JBSFNC010000220.1, forward strand.
CCACCATCATCGCGGCAAGGGCCCTCGGGTTGAACCCCGGCCACCCATACTTCTCAGTGTGCTGACGAACTCACCCCATTGCCCGGGATTTGCTCACTGTGGGTACTGACACTGTGGCCGTTGTGCGGCCTGGAACAGTGTTGCATGACACGAACGGCCGTGTCCCGCGAGTCCGCTCTGTGACAGCCGTCCGCCGGTCGGCGGCCATGTCGATCTTGACCGCGAGTGCTGTCCGTCACGGGGCGCCCGATACTTCACAACTTTTTCACTACATAGCGTGATCTTGACCGGTGTTCAGGGCCTGCCGAGGGCGAAGACGCCGTCCGGGAAGGCGCCCGCGTCGATGACGCGACGGCTGAGACCGCGGCACAGCTCTTCGAGCCGGGCGGTCCGCTCGGGGCCCAGGTGGTCCCACGGCCGTCGCGCGGCGGTTTCGGTGGCCGCTTCGATGCGGTCGCGCAGCGCGGCGCCCGCGTCGGTCAGCCCGCCGTCGGCGCTGAGGACGCCGCGGGCGGTCAGCCGGCTCTCGGCCGCGGCCCACTGCTCGTCGCTCCAGCCGCGGGTGAGCTTCGCGGCGGTGAGGTTGAACCCGCGTCCGGTGGCGCTGTGGGTGACGAGGGCTTCGAGGCCGTCGAGCCCTTCGAGGACGAGGGCGGCGATGTGGCCGTCGCCGCGGTACTCGCGCAGCAGCGTGATGGCGTGCCAGAGCACCAGGTGCGGCTCCCCCGGCCAGGCCAGTCCTGCGTGCGCGGCGTAGAGGGGACGTCCTTCGCCGGTGCACCCCCGGCTCGCCTCGCGGGCGAGTTCGGCGGCCTCGGCGACTTCGTCGCTCTTGACGTGGTCGCCAAACAGGCGGGTCAGCGCCTTGTCGACGGCTTCGAGCCGCGCGTCGAGGACCTGCTCCGGCGTCGCCAGGGTCCAGGCGCGCGGGATCACGCGGGCGACGACCTCGGGGTTGAAGTTGTAGAAGGTGGCCGCGACGACCTCCGGCCCGACGGCCCCCATGGCCGCCGACCGGCTCGCGAAGTACGGCATCCGGCCCGGGCGCAGCCCGATCCCGGTGAGCGCGGCCTCGGCTTCGGGAACGAAGTACACGAAGGCGTGCAAGGAATCGAAAGCCGACTTGAACCGCTGCTCGTCACCCGCCATGCCCGCACCCTACTACCGGGTAACCACGCGACGGAACCACGCTTCGGCGTGCAGGAAGGGTCATCACCCGTGATTGAGCGGTCGACACGCGTGATCAGGAGGTCGACACGCGTGATTGAGAGGTCGACACGGCTTCGGCTGCGGGTCCCGCCGTGTCGACCCTCCAAACACGCGTGTCGAC
>NZ_JBSFNC010000221.1:0-11278 GCF_053586895.1 Amycolatopsis sp. NPDC003731
CAGTGTCGGAAAGTCGTTAGCGTTACCAAGGACGTCGATATGTCACCGTGACCCTACTGCCGGGTAAGAATTGGCCGCCTGACCTGCGGTGATGCCCGCGCTCGGCCTGCCCGCCGGCACCTGGATCGACTGGCGCTACCGCGCGGCCGACCCGCGGGACTTCCGGCGCTTCACCGAGCAGGTGCACCGCGCCGGCGGCCTGGTCACCGCGGCGCACCCGTTCGCCAACTGCTTCGGCTGCACCTACGAATTCGCCTACGAGCTCGCCGACCTGGTCGAGGTCTGGAACGGCCCCTGGACGCAGGACGACGAGGCGAGCGTCATCCACTGGGACGGGCTGCTGCGCGGCGGCCGCTTCATTCCGGCGATCGGCGACTCCGACGCGCACCACCCGGACCAGCGCGTGGCCCTGCCGCACACCGTCGTGCTCGCCGACCGGCTGCGCCGCCGGGAACTCCTGGCGGGGCTGAAAGCGGGCCGTTCGTGGCTGGCGGAATCGGCGTCGGTCCAGCTGGACTTCACCGTCTCCGGCGGCGGCACGAGCGCGGGCATCGGCGAGCGGCTCGCCGCAGGCACCGGTACCCCGGTGACCGTCAAGGCGGTCGTGGCCGGCGTCCCGGGGACCACGGTGACGTTCCTCGACCAGCTCGGCCCGGAACACAGCGAGCCGATCGGCGACTCGGGTGCGGCCACGGTCACCTGGACGACCTACCCCCGCTACAGCCGGTGGGTGCGCGTCGAGGTCCGTCGCCCGTCCGGCGGCCCGAACACCACCGTGCCGAACGCCATGGTGGCGATGTCCAACCCGATCTTCCTCGGCCCCGCCGACTGAACCCGCACCCGGGGTGCCGCGTCCTCCGTTTGGCAGACTGGTGCGAACGGGTGATGGGGAGGCAGGGTGCGCGGTTGTGGCCTGAAGGTGGCCATGGTCCTGGGTGCGGTCGTGGTGCTGGTCGCGGCGATCGTCGTGGTGGTGGCGTACACGCGTGGCTCGGTGAAGACGCCGGGGTGCACGGTGGCGCTGCCGGGGGACAACGCGACCGCGTACACGTTCACCCCGGAGCAGATGAACAACGCGGCGACGATCTCGGCCGTGGGCACCAAGATGGGGCTGCCGGCCCACGCGGCGACGGTCGCGCTGGCGACGGCGTTGCAGGAGTCGAAGCTGCGCAACCTCGAGGGCGGTGACCGCGACTCGGTCGGGCTGTTCCAGCAGCGGCCGAGCCAGGGCTGGGGCACGATCGCCCAGCTGCGCGACCCGGTCTACGCGGCGACGGAGTTCTACGAGAAGCTCGAGAAGCTGCCGAACTGGGAGACGCTGCCGATCACCGAGGCCGCGCAGGCGGTCCAGCGGTCGGGCGTCCCGGACGCGTACGCGCAGTGGGAGCCGCAGTCCCGCGCGATGGCCGCGGCGTTCAACGGCCAGTTCCCGGCCGCCCTGACCTGCCGCAACCTGACCTTGGCGGCCCCCGCGGACCTCGCCGCGGCGGCGACGGAGGAGCTGGGCACGGCGGGGTTGAGCGGTCCCCACCCGACGGGTCAGGGCTGGACGTACGCGACCTGGCTGGTCGCCCGCGCGGAAGCGCTGGGCGTGGACAAGGTGAGCTTCGCCGGCCGGACGTGGACGGCGGAATCGGGCGCCTGGGCCGACGATGCCGCCGCGGGCCAGGACCTCGCGCTGCACCAGACCGCGGCGGCCCGGGTCAGCGAGTAGCGCGTGGGTCAGTGAGGTGCCGGGCGGGTCGCGGCGGCCCAGCGGACCGCCGGGCCCATCGCCCAGCCCGCGCCCAGGAACACCGCGCCCAGCAGGAGCCAGCCCGGGACGCCCCAGCCGATCACCACCGTGCTCAGCAGGACCGGGCCGATCGCGCGCGCCACCGAGATGCCGCTGCCGAAGAAGCCCTGGTACTCGCCCTGCTTGTCCGCCGGCGCCAGCGCGAAGCCGATCTCCCACGAGCCCGCCGACTGCAGCATCTCGCCGAGCACCTGCACCAGCGCCCCGGCCACGAGCACGCCGAACGCCACCGCCGGTGCCGTCCCCAGCGCCGACAGCGCGAACGCGACGCACGACGCCAGCAGCACCACCCCCGACCGGCGCACCATCCCCGCCGCCGAATCGAGCGAGGTCAGCCGGCCCGCGACGCGGACCTGCAGGACCACCACCACGACCGTGTTCAGCACGAACAACGCCGACACCGTCCAGCCCGGCGCCGCGGTGCGTTCGACGATCCACAGCGGGATCGCGACGCTCAGCAGCGGCATGCGCAACAGCAGGACCGCGTTGAGCAGGGTCACCAGCGCGTACGGCCGGTCGCGCAGCACGGCCGACTTCGGCGCTCCCGGGCGCGCGGACGTCCGGCGCGCCGCCGGGAGCGCGTGCAGGAGCACCGCCGTCACGACGAAGGCCGCCGCGTCGAGGACGAAGACCGTCAGGTACGCCGAAGCCGTGTCGGCCGACAGCGCGAGGCCACCCAGCCCGGCGCCGACGGCGAGGCCCGCGTTGCCCGCGGACTGCAGGTGGGCCCGGACGCGCGTCCGCCGCTCCGGGTCGGCGAGGGTGGCCAGCAACGCCTGGCGGACCGCGGCCAGCCCCGTCTGGCAGCTGCCGTAGAGGCACGCGGCGAGGACGAACGCCAGCGGCGAGCGGACGACGAGGAACGCGAGGATCGACGTGGCCGTCGCCAGGGCCAGCAGCACCGCCGAGCCGCGGGCGCCGTGGCGGTCGGCCAGGTGCCCGAGCGGCACGCCCGCGACCGAGCCCACCGCCCACCCCAGCGTGAGCCCGAGTCCCACCTGCGCCGGCGTGAGCCCGGCGATCCGCGTGAAGAACAGGACCGAGCAGGTCAGGAACGCGCCGTCGCCGAGCGAGGCGACCAGCTGCGCGGCGGCGAGCATGCGCCCGGCCGGCCGGGTCTTCGGACGTTCGAGAAGCGCTGTCATGGGAAGAACGGTAGAGCGGAACTTGGCCCGATCCCAGATCCAATTCTCGACCGGTCGATTGGGCCAATATAGGCTCGCCTGATGGACTTCCACGTCAGCCTGGCCGGCCGCGGCGACCTCAGCGTCCGCATCTACCGCCAGCTGCGTGACGCCGTCCTCGACGGCAGGCTGCGCGCGGGGGAGCGGCTGCCGCCGACGCGGGAACTGGCCCGGCGCCTGGCCGTCTCGCGCAACACCGTCGCGGTCGCCTACGACCGCCTCACCGCCGACGGCTTCCTCACCGGTCGCGTCGGCGCGGGCACGTACGTCTGCGCGGAACTCCCGGCCCCGAAGCCGCGCCGGGCCCCCTCGGCGCGCGGGCCGCAGCCGAAGGCGGTGTGGCGATCGCTCCCGCCCCCGGCGGCCGCGGCGCCCGACCCGGTGTTCGACTTCCGCGTCGGCATCCCCGACGCCACGCTGTTCCCTCTGGACACCTGGCGGCGCCTGCTCGCGCGGGAACTCCGGGACACCGCCGGGTTCGCCCACTACGCCGAGCCCGGCGGCCACCCCGGGCTGCGCGCGGCGATCGCCCGGCACGTCGGCGTCTCCCGTTCGGTGCGCGCCGACGCCGGCGACGTGCTCGTCACCCAGGGCGCCCAGCAGGCCCTCGACCTGCTGGCCCGGGTGCTGCTCGAACCGGGTGACCGCGTTGCCGTCGAAGAGCCGGGCTACCGGATGGCCAGGCTGCTGTTCGCCTCGCACGGCGCCGAAGTCGTCGGAGTGCCGGTGGACGGCGAAGGCCTCGACGTCGCCGCGCTGCCGCCGCGCACGAAGCTCGTGTACGTCACGCCGTCGCACCAGTTCCCGCTCGGCACGCCGATGTCCCTCGCCCGGCGTACGGCGTTGCTGGCGTGGGCCGACCGCGCCGGCGCGGTCGTCGTCGAGGACGACTACGATAGCGAATTCCGGTTCTCCGACCGGCCGCTGGAACCCCTGCAGAGCCTGGACCGCGACGGCCGGGTGGCCTACGTCGGGTCGTTCTCGAAGACGCTGCTTCCCATGCTGCGCCTGGGTTTCCTGATCGCCCCGGCGTCCCTGCGCGACGCGCTGCACCACGCCCGGCAGCTGTCGGGCTGGCACGGCGACCTGCCCGCCCAGGCCGCGCTGGCGGGGTTCATCGACGAAGGCCTGTTCGCCCGTCACCTCCGCCGGGCGACGAAGGTCTACGCGGACCGCCACGAGCGCATCACGACGACTCTGGAACGGGTTTTCGCGGGCCGGCTCAGCCCGGTGCCGTCGGCGGCGGGCCTCCACCTGTGCGCGCTGGCCGGTACTGAGGCGGACCTGGACCCGATCGCGGCCCGCGCGGCCGCGGCCGGGGCGGCGATCCAGACGCTGTCCGACCTCTGCGGCGGTTTCCCGCGCCAGGGCGTGGTCCTCGGCTACGGCTCGATCCCCCTGGAGAGCATCGACGCCGGGCTCGCGGTGCTGGACGAGGCCTGGGGTTCGGCGTAGTGGTCGGTCCGCCGGCGCAGGGCGAGCAGGATCCCGCCCGCGCCGGTGAGCGCCGCGGTCGTCAGGATCATCAGCCAGCCGCGGCGGAAATCCGCCAGATCCGGCGTTCCCGCGAAGACCGCGACGAGCACCGCGGTGCCCAGGACCGTGCCGATCTGCCGGGCCGTGTTCACCATCGACGAGCCCGCGCCCCAGCGGGACGGCGGCAGGACCGTGCCCACCACTCCCGACAGGCTCGGCAGGATCAGCCCGACGCCGAGGCCGGTCAGCAGCTGGCCGGGCAGCATCGACGCGGCGTAGTCCGGCGTCGATCCCATGCGCAGCAACCAGATCAGCGCGCCGGCGCCGAACGCGACACCGCCGAGGGCGACCACCGGGCCGGGTCCGGAGCGGTGCACGAACCGGCCGCCGAGGACCGACACTCCGACCACCACCAGCGGGCCCGGGGCGAGGGACAGCCCGGCCACCAGGATCGAGTCGTGCCAGATCGAGGTCAGGAACAGCACGTTGCCGAACAGCATCGCCGCGAACCCGGCCGCGAACACCCCGGTGGTCAGGCAGGCCAGCCACAGCGTCGGCACGCGCAACGCCGGGAGGTCCAGCACCGGCACCGGGTGCCGCGCCGAGCGCAGCGGGACCCAGGCCAGCGCGACGGCGGCCACCGCGAACGCCAGCAGCACCGGCTGCGCGCCCCAGCCGCGGTCGGACGCCTCGACCAGCGCGTACGCCAGCGCGCCGACGCCCACCAGCAGCCCCGCCGCACCCAGGACGTCGGGGACGCCGGTCGACGTGTCCCGCGACTCGCGCAGCAGCCGCGGCCCGGCCAGCAGGGTCACCGCGCAGATCGGCAGGTTCACCAGGAACACCCAGCGCCAGGACGCCTCGACGAGCAGGCCGCCGACCGGCGGGCCGAGCGCCGCGGCCGCCGCGCCCACCGACGCCCAGACGCCGACGGCGAGGGGCCGCCGGTGCGGCGGGAACGCCGTCAGCAACAGGGCCAGCGACGTCGGCATGACGAGCGCGGCACCGATCGCCTGCACCGCGCGGAAGGCGATCAGCACGGGGATCGAAGGCGCGGCGGCGCAGGCGGCCGAAGCGAGGGTGAACACCGCGACGCCGGCGAGGAACAGCCGGCGGCGGCCGTAGCGGTCGGCCAGGCGCCCGGCCGGGGCGAGGCAGGCGGCGAACAGCACCGTGTAGCCGTTGAGCACCCACGACAGGGTCGCCAGGTCGTCGCCGGGGAACGCGGCCCGGATGCCGGGGAAGGCGATCGTGACGATGAACGTGTCCAGGCTCGCCAGGAACGCGGCCGTCGAGACGACGAGCAGCACGAGGCCGGGCTTCGGCGGGGCGGGGGTCATGGTCCTCCTAGGTTCAATAAAGCAACCTAGCTGGACCGGGTGGGTTTCAACAAGAGACTCAGGCGGCGGCGCGCTCCTCGGCGCGGGCCTGCAGCGCCGCGAGGGTGTGCTCGATCGACCGGACGTTGTACCCGGGGCGGTCGGCGCGGCCGGTGACCCGCGGCCCCATGAACTTCCGCACCACCCAGCTGCCGATCCGGTACCAGTTCTCGGTGACGACGCAGCCGTTCGCGGCCGGCGCCAGCACGTACTCCCACCGCGAGACCCGCGAGCCGAACGGCGTGCGCACGTCGAAGGCGAACCGGCGGCCCGGCTCGAACGCCACCACCCGCACCCGGGTCCACCACTGCAGCTCGCCGTTGCGGTTGCGGCCGCGGAACCGCGCGCCGAGGGCCGGCCCGGTGCCGTCCAGCCACCGGCCGCCGACGTTCTCCGGGCTCAGCTCGCCCATCCGCGGCAGGTCGGTGACCCACGACCACACCGTGCCCGGATCGGCGGAAACGGTCACACTGCGCGAAATCGTCGGCTCCACGCTCCGACGGTGACAGCGGCCGCGGTGGCCGGGCAAGGCGCCGGAGCGGAGTCCGCAGCCGAGAAGAGCCCGCCCGGGAAAACGCACCGCCCGGATCGGGTTGTGAACCCCCTGTTCTGGGTATTACGCGCGCGAAGCAGTCCCACGACACGGAGGGTGCGGTGGTCAGCGTGATCCCGATCGAAGTGGTGGGGATGGCCGTTCCGGTGCCCGGTGAGGCGCCCCTGATGCTGCTGCGCGAACCGGAGGGCGCACGCCGGTGGCTGGCGATCATGATCGGGTACGGCGAGGCCGAGGCCTCGTGCGCGCGCGGGAACAGATCGCGCAGCCGCGCCCCGGCACCATCGAGCTGCTCGGCGACGTCCTCGCCGCGTTCGGCCAGGGCCTCGCCGCCGTCGAGCTGACCGAGGTGCGGGACGGCATCTTCTACGCCGACCTCGTGCTCGCTTCCGGTACCCGCGTGTCGGCCCGCCCCAGCGACGCGGTCGCGCTCGGCCTTCGCCAGGGCGCGCCCATCCGCGTCGCCGAAGAGGTGCTGGACGTCGCGTCCGTGCAGCTCGAGGTGGAGCAGGAGACCGAGGGCCCGGCCGCCGACGTGCTGGACACCGAAGCCGAGGTCGAGCGGTTCCGCGCCGAGCTCGACGGCCTGCGGCCGGAGGACTTCGACGACCTGTAAGAGAATCTTCTCCCGCCGGACCGATGAGTTCCGGTGGCGGCGCCGGTACACCCACCGGAAGCCGCGGGCGACGGGAGAACGATGCAGGACTTCGCGACGCGCACCGAACCGCACCGGCGTGAGCTGCTGGCGCACTGCTACCGCATGCTCGGCTCGGTCCACGAAGCCGAAGACCTGGTGCAGGACACGCTGGTCCGCGCCTGGAAGGCGTGGGACGGCTACGACCCGGCGCGCGCCTCGGTGCGCACCTGGCTCTACCGGATCGCCACCAACGCCTGCCTCACCGCGCTGGAAGGGCGCGCCCGGCGGCCGCTGCCGTCCGGGCTCGGCGGCCCGAGCGACGATCCGGGCGCGCCGCTGACGCCGTCGTTCGAAATCCCCTGGCTGCACCCGTTCCCGGACGCCCTTCTCGACGACCCGGGCCACCGCCTCGCCCGCCGCGGCACGCTCCGGCTGGCGCTGCTGGCGGCGATGCAGACGCTGCCGCCGAAACAGCGCGCGGTGCTGATCCTGCGGGACGTCCTGGAGTTCAGCGCGGCGGAGGTGGCCGGCTTCCTCGACACGACGCCGGCCGCGGTCAACAGCGCCCTGCAGCGCGCCCGCGCCGGCCTCGGCGACCTGTCGGCGGACGAGGTGCCCGAACCGGACGACACCGCGGTCGAAGCGGCGCTCGACCGCTATGTACGCGCGTTCGAACGCGCCGATGTCGCCGGTCTCGTCGAGCTGCTCACCGACGACGTCGTGCTGGAGATGCCGCCGGTGCCGCTGTGGTTCCGCGGCCGCGACGACTACGGCCGGTTCATGGACCGCCTGTTCGGGATGCGCGGCCCGGAGTGGCGCCTGACGCGCACGGCCGCCAACGGACGGCCCGCGCTCGTGGCGTACTGCCGCGACGACACCGGCGTGTTCCGGCTGCACACCCTGCAGGTGCTCACCGTGCGGGACGGGCGGATCGCGCACAACGTCGTGTTCGCCGACCCGGGCGTCCTCGCGCTGTTCGACCTCCCGGCGACTCAGCCGGCGGCGCGGGCCTCCGAGGGACGGCCGTAGGCGCCGCCGTCGTTGCTGCGCTGCAGGAGACCTTCGTCGACCAGGTAGCGGCGCAGCGTCGCGTGGTCGTCGTGGACCATCGACAGCTTCTCGCGGACGTCCTGCTCGGTGTAGAGCCGGCCCGGCTCGAAGCGCTCGGCCAGGTAGTCGAGCAGCAGCTGCCGCCGACGGCCCGAGTGCGGGATCGAGACGAGCCGCCCGTGGCGGAAGAGGGCGTCGAGCGGGTCGACCGGAGCCTTGGCGAGCGCGTCGCGGAACACCGTCGGCACGGCCCGGTAGCGGCCGCCGGCTTCGGCGACGAGCCCCGCGCCGACGAGCCGCTTGACGAGCTTGGCCGGGGCGTGGGCCGCCTCGAGGCCGTCGGGGGCGGTGCAGATGCGGGCGAAGAGCTGCAGCCGGTCCTCGTCCGCGAGTGCGGAGACCAGCGCTTCCGGTACGGCCATGGTCTGCGACCGTACCCGCGCTCGCCCCGGGGGTGAACCCGGTTTCGGAGGGCCGGTAGGTTGCGCAGCGTGCCTCGTCCGACCGCACCGGCGACCGTGCCCGAGGCCGTGCTGCGCACCTCGATCGTGGAGCTGCTGTTCGCCCGTGCCGGTGACGACCGGCCGCTGTTCACCCACCAGGACCACGCCCACGGCGTGGAACACACGCTGACGTGGGCGGAGTTCGCCGCCCGGGTCCGCGTGGTGGCCGGCGAGCTGCGCCGGGTGGCCACGCCGGGGGAGCGCGTGGCGATCCTCGCCGGCCAGGAACTCGCCTACCCCCTCGCTTTCTTCGGCGCGCTGGCCGCCGGGCTGATCGCCGTCCCGCTGATGGTGCCCGCGAACCCCGCGCAGGCCGACCGGCTCGCCGGCGTCCTGGCCGATTCCGGCGCCCGGGTCTGGCTGACGTCGTCGGCCGAGGTGGCGCGCCTGCCCGCGCACGAGCACGTCGTGGTGGTCGACGCCCTCACCGGGCCGGGCGCCGACCCGGTGCCGGTGACCCCGGACAGCCCGGCCTACCTGCAGTACACGTCCGGCTCGACGCGTGAGCCCGCCGGTGCGGTGATCCCGCACCGGGCGATCGTCGCCGCCTGCTGGCAGGGCAGCCTCGCCTACCAGGTCGACGAGGGCACCACGTGCGCCGGCTGGATCCCGTTCTTCCACGACATGGGCCTGATCCAGCTGCTGTGCCTGCCGGTCTACTCCGGTGGCCGGGCGGTGTTCATGGCCCCGGCCGAGTTCGTGCACCGGCCGGCGCGGTGGCTGCGGCAGCTGGCGGACCACCCCGCGGTCTTCACCGCCGCGCCGAACTTCGCCTACGACCTCGCGGCCGACGCCGACACCGGCGAAGACCTCGACCTCTCGGACGTCCGGGTCGCGCTGAACGGCAGCGAACCCGTCCGGCCGGGCACGATCGAGCGGTTCCACGAGGTGTTCGGGCCGCGCGGCTTCCCGCGTGCGGCGCACCGGCCGTCCTACGGGCTCGCCGAAGCCACCGTGTACGTCGCCAGCGCGGGCGAGGAGGGGCCGCGCGGCGCGGTGTTCGACCGCGAAGCCCTCGCGCAGGGCCGGGCCGTCGAAACCGACGGCGGCCAGGAACTCGTCTCGGTCGGCCGTCCCGTCGGGCAGCTGGTCCGGATCGTCCAGGACGGCCGGGAGCAGCCCGAAGGCCTGGTCGGCGAGATCTGGGTGCACGGCCCGAACGTCGCGGACGGCTACTGGGGCCGCGGCGACGCCGGCGCGTTCGGGGGCGAGCTCGACGGCCTCGGCGGGTGGCTGCGCACCGGCGACCTCGGCGTCGTCCACCGCGGCGACCTCTACATCACCGGGCGGCTCAAGGACCTGATCGTCATCGACGGCCGCAACTTCCACCCGCAGGACATCGAGGCGGCGGCGGGGGAGGCCCACCCGGCGGTCCGCCGCGACCGCGTCGCCGCGTTCGGCGTCTCGGACGCCGGCGGCGAGGGCGCGGTGGTGGTGGCCGAGCGGGTGCGCGGAGCCGACGCCGACGACCGGGAGGTGACCCGGGCGGTGCTGCGCGCGGTCTCCCGCGAACACGGTCTGACGCTGCGCGCGGTACGTCTGGTCCCTTCCGGTGGACTTCCGCGCACATCGAGCGGCAAAGTCGCCCGGTCCGCCGCGAAGGCACGTTATGGTGACGACTGTGGGTGATCACCGCGCCGAGGTCACGAAGGTCGTCTGCGACACCTTCCGGCTCGACCCGGCTCTCGTCGAGCCCGATGCACCCCTGGAGGAGCTGGGCATCGACTCGAAGGGCCGGATCAAGCTGCTGGCGGCGCTGGAGGTCTATTACGGGGTGACGATCGACCTGGACCGGCTCGACCGGTTCACCGACGTGGGGTCCGTGGCGGCCGTGCTGGCGGAAGCACTGGGAACTCGAGGATCTTCAGGAGAGGCGCGGAAATGAGCGGCGGGGGGTACACCGCGACGACCGAGGCGTTGTCGACGGCGTCCAAGACCATCGGGGACCTGGCGGAACACCTGCTGGACGACAACCCGGACCTGCAGACGGCACAGGTGACGGCGGAGAAGTTCGGCCGGGCGCACGGTGCCCACGCGACCAAGTACACCGCCGGCGCGCAGGCGCTGTGGGCCGCGGTCTCCGGCTACAGCAGCACCCTCGGCTCGTTCGGCACGAACCTCGGGACCGCCGGGTCGAGCTACGGCGCGAACGAGGAGAACCAGGCGGGCGCGATCACGAACGCCGGGGGCTCGCTCTGATGGCCGACAAGAAGAACTGGTCCGACGTCAAGGCGGTCCTGGACGACCCGAGCGTGCCGCCGGCGCAGAAGAGCGCGCTGATCAGCAGCTGGCTGCGGGAAAACCCGCCACCGCCGCCGTTCCTGGCCGACCAGGAGCCGGACGAGATCAAGCAGAAGCGGCAGGAAGCCGAGAAGTACGCGCACGCGTTCAACGCGAACCCGCTGTTCGCCGGCCAGTCGGTCGACGAGGCCTACGACAAGGCGAAGAAGAGCGGCGACCAGAACAGCTACAACGAGGACCAGGAGAAGAAGGCCGTCGACGACGGCAAGAAGAAGCTCGACGAGACGAAGCCGCCCGCGGCCGCCGAGGACGGGGGCGCCGGCTCCGGGACGAAGACGTCCGACGAGATCTTCGACGCGGCCGCGCCCGCGCTCAAGCTGTTCGAGACGTTCGGGTCGCTGCTGGCGAAGATCCCGGCCGATTGCCGCGGCAACACCCGCGCGCTCGACCTCGTCAAGGA
>NZ_JBSFNC010000222.1:0-11106 GCF_053586895.1 Amycolatopsis sp. NPDC003731
TGCCGGAGCAGCTCATCGCGCGCAGCAACGCGCTCGGGGCCGACCCGCGCAACACGACCCGCTGGTCTGCGAGGCGTTCAACGCGGACTTCGACGGTGACCAGATGGCGGTGCACCTGCCGCTGTCGGCCGAGGCGCAGGCCGAGGCCCGGATCCTGATGCTGTCGGCGAACAACATCCTGTCGCCGGCGTCGGGCCGCCCGCTCGCCATGCCGCGGCTGGACATGGTGACGGGTCTGTTCCACCTGACCCGCCTCAACGAGAACGCCGAGGGCGCGGGCAACGCGTACTCGTCGCCGGCCGAGGCCATCATGGCCTTCGACCGCAAGGCCCTGAGCCTGCACGCCCCGGTCAAGATCCGCATCACCGACCGGCAGCCGGCCAAGGCCGACGAGCCGCGGCTCGCGGAGAAGGGCTGGGAGCCGGGCAAGGCGTGGCTGGCCGAGACGACCCTGGGCCGCGTGCTGTTCAACGAGCTGCTGCCGGCGGACTACCCGTTCATCAACGAGCCGATGCCGAAGAAGCGGCAGGCCGCGATCGTGAACGACCTCGCCGAGCGGTACTCGATGACCCAGGTCGCGCAGACCCTGGACCGCCTGAAGGACGCCGGCTTCTACTGGGCGACCCGCTCGGGCGTCACCGTCGCCATCTCGGACGTGCTCACCCCGGTGGGCAAGAAGGCCATCCTCGACGAGTACGAGGGCAAGGCCTCCCAGGTGGAGAAGCGCTACCAGCGCGGTCAGCTGTCGCACGCCGAGCGCAACAACGAGCTCGTCAAGGTGTGGACGCAGGCCACCGAAGAGGTCCACAAGATCATGGAGACGGCGCTGCCGGACGACAACCCGATCGCCATGATCGTGAAGTCGGGCGCCGCCGGTAACATGACGCAGGTCCGGTCGCTGGCCGGTATGCGTGGCCTGGTGTCGAACCCGAAGGGTGAGTACATCCCGCGTCCGATCAAGGCCAACTTCCGTGAAGGCCTGTCGGTGGCGGAGTACTTCATCGCGACGCACGGTGCCCGGAAGGGCCTGGCGGACACGGCGCTCCGGACCGCCGACTCGGGTTACCTGACCCGGCGTCTGGTGGACGTCTCGCAGGACGTCATCGTCCGCGAGATCGACTGCGGCACCACCCGCGGCATCATGATGCCGATCGGCGAGGACATCGGCGACGGCAAGGTCCTGCGCGACCAGCACGTCGAGACCTCCGTGTACGCGCGGAACCTCGCGACGGACGCGGTGGACGCCAAGGGCAACGTCGTGCTGAACGCCGGCGACGACCTGGGCGACCCGGCCATCGAGAAGCTGCTCGGCAGCGGGATCTCGAAGGTCAAGGTCCGCTCGGTGCTGACCTGCGAGTCGGCCGTCGGTATCTGCGCGACCTGCTACGGCCGCTCGATGGCGACCGGTCAGCTCGTCGACGTCGGCGAGGCGGTGGGTATCGTCGCCGCCCAGTCGATCGGTGAGCCGGGTACGCAGCTGACGATGCGTACGTTCCACCAGGGTGGTGTCGCCGGTGACGACATCACGACCGGTCTGCCGCGTGTCCAGGAGCTGTTCGAGGCCCGCGTCCCGAAGGGCAAGGCGCCCATCGCCGACGTCGACGGCCGCGTGCGGATCGAGGAGAGCGAGCGGTTCTGGAAGATCACCCTCATCCCGGACGACGGGGGCGAGGAGATCGTCTTCGACAAGCTGTCCAAGCGGCAGCGGCTCGCGAACACCCCGAACGGCCCGCTGGGCGACGGTGACCACGTGCACGTCGGCCAGCAGCTGCTCGAAGGCACGCCGGACCCGCACGAGGTCCTGCGGGTCATGGGGCCGCGCGAGGCGCAGATCCACCTGGTGGACGAGGTCCAGAAGGTGTACCGCGCCCAGGGTGTGTCGATCCACGACAAGCACATCGAGGTCATCGTCCGGCAGATGCTGCGCCGGGTGACGATCATCGACTCCGGGGCCACGGACTTCCTGCCGGGCGAGCTGCCCGAGCGGACCAAGTTCGAGGCGACGAACCGGGCCGCGGTCGCCGAGGGCGGCGAGCCGGCTTCGGGTCGTCCGGTGCTGATGGGCATCACGAAGGCGTCGCTCACCACGGACTCGTGGCTGTCGGCGGCGTCGTTCCAGGAGACCACGCGAGTCCTGACCGACGCGGCCATCAACGGCCGTTCGGACAAGCTCGTGGGCCTCAAGGAGAACGTGATCATCGGTAAGCTGATCCCGGCCGGTACGGGCATCAACAAGTACCGCAACATCCAGGTGCAGCCGACCGAGGAGGCCCGGGTCGCGGCGTACGCGATCCCGTCCTACGACGACGGCTACTACACCCCGGACGTGTTCGGTACGGGCACCGGTGCCGCGGTTCCGCTGGACGACTACGACTTCGGCCGCGACTTCCGCTGACGAGGTTTTCGAAGGAATGGCCCCCGCCGGGTTTCCGGCGGGGGCCATTCCCCTTTTGTCACCTGATCAGGTATTCACCCGCCCCGAATCCGGCTAGAGTGAGCCGGTTCACGCGGCTCGGGGGCTTTGCGCGTTTCCAACGGGTAATCAGGGGTGACTGTTCGTGAACATCTCCAGAAGCGCGAGATCCCTCGCGCGCGGTCTCGCCGCGGTGACGGCCGCAGCCGTGCTGACCAGCGTGTTCGCCGGCCCGGCCGCGGCGGAGGACCCGGTACCGGAGTCCGGCGTGCCGACCTCGACCGCGCCGTCCACATCGGAAGCGCCGGCGAGCTCGGAGGCACCGCCGAGTTCCACGCAGCCGGAAGCCAAGCCGGAAAGCAAGCCCGCGGCGGCGCAGCCGCAGGCCGAGCGGGCCCAGGTCGCGGTCTCGATCGCCTTCGACAAGGCCTCCTACCGGACCGACGAGGACATCCACTTCACCGTCAAGCTGACGAACACCGGTGCGACGACGGCGGCCGGCCTGACGATGTACCAGATGGTGGTCGACCCGACCGACGTCCAGGTCCTCTACGGCGGCGGCTGGGGTCAGCTCGAGAACAAGCCTGGGGTGACCCTCGAACCGGGACAGACGTTCGAGGTGGCGGTTTCCGCGCAAGTCCGCGACCTCGACGCGACCACCGCAACCGTGCGCGGCATCTTGTTCGACGAGAGCGGGAACAGCGCCGGGCCGCAGTTCCAGTTCGGCGTTCCGGTGACCAAGGCCGCCGGGCACGCGACCGGCACGGTCTACGGCGACAAGAACGGCAACGGGGTCCTCGACGCCGGTGAGCAGCTGGCCGGCATCAAGGTCACGCTGCGGTACGTCCACGGTACGAGCACCTACTCCGCGACGACCGGCGCCGACGGCAAGTTCGCTCTCGACCTCCCGGCCGCGGAGTACTACGTCGGCGGCGACGTGATCGACGGCTGGCTGTTCCCGTGGCGGACCGTCCGGATCGGAGCGGACACCGACCTGCTCTTCCGCGGGACGCCGCCGTTGAACGGCGCGCTGAAGGCAACGATGGCCTTCACCCAGGACAGCTACCAGGTCGGCGACCTCGCACACGTGACCGTGACGCTGGCCAACTCCGGTCCGATCCCGCTCACCGGCATCGTCGCCGAATGCAACCGCGCGGGTAGCGGCTACGTCTTGAGCGGCCGCGGCCCGGGGTGGGGCGATCTCGCCGGGGACGGCGTGCGGATCGAGCCGGGGCAGACGCGCACGTTCGACGTGTCCGAAACGGTGCCGAAGGCCGCCTTCAACCGCGGCTACGTCGTCGCCGCGTGTGACTTCGGCTATCCCGAGGTCGACACCGAGAACCACGCGCAGGCCGAGGACCGGGCGGCGGTGCCGGGGGCCAAGGGCACGGTCGTGGGCGATGTGAAGCAGGGGGAGCAGGGCGTCGCCGGGGTCAAGGTCGTCCTGGTGTCCGACCAGCACTGCCCGGTCACCGGCGAGCAGACGACCGACGCGAAGGGCCACTTCGAGTTCCACGACGTGGTGGCCGGACCCGAGTACCGGCTGTACCTCTTGCCGCCGAAGGGCCTGAAGGTCAAGTACGACAACCCCACCAACATCGACGTGTGGGGTTCGTCGGAGTCCCGCGTCGGGATCGACGTCGAGGAAGGTGACGCGCCGCTCCCGGTCGTCCCGGTCAACCCGGCCGACTGCACCGCCGGTGCCCCGGCCTCCACCACCGGCGCGGCCGGCGGCGCCGGGGGTGGCCAGAGCGGCTCCGGCCTCGCCAGCACCGGCGTCGACGCGATCGGCCTCGGCGCCCTCGCGCTGCTCGCCCTCGCTCTCGGCGGTGGCCTGGTGGCCGGCGCCCGCCGCCGTCGCTCGGCCTGATCGCCACCGGAGCGCCCCGCGGTCCACAATGGACCGCGGGGCGCTTTCGCGTCAGTGCAGGCTTCCCCGGGACACCGGGAAGTCGAAGTAGGTGTCCGGGAACGGTTCGCCGTTCAGCGTGAAGTGCCACCACTCCTCGGGCAGGTTGCGGAAGCCCGCGGCGGCCATCGTCGAACGCAGCAGGTCGCGGTTCTGCCGGGCGACGCCGGTGATCGCCGGGTTGTCGGTGTGGGCGAGCGGGTCGAAGCAGTCGTAGCCGGTGCCCATGTCGACCGTGTTGTCCGGGAAGCGCTGGTCCCGCGGCGCGAAGCACGCCTTGAGCGGCTCGCCCGGGACGTACGGCCGCTGGAACCGCGGCGGGATCCGGACGAGCGTCAGGTCCATCGTGCTGCCGCGGCTGTGGCCGGACTTCTCGGCGATGTACCCGTCGGCGAACAGCCGGTCCTTGGCGACGTTCGGGTAGAACTCCGCCTTCATCGTCTCGTCGGCGAGGTCCTCGGCCCACCGCACGAAGTGGTCGACGGCCCGCTGCGGCCGGTAGCAGTCGTACACCTTGAGCGTGTACCCCTGCCGGACCAGCCGCGCCTGCGCCTTCCGGAGCCCCTCGGCGGCCTGCCGCGTCAGGATGCACATCGGCCGGCGGTACCCGTCGATGCGGCGGCCGACGAAGTTGTGCCGCGTGTCGTAGCGGATGTCCTGCAGGATCGACGGCGCGACGTCGGAGAGCGCGACGAACGCCCCCGGCGTGGCGGCCTGCGCGGGCGTGGGCACGGCGAGGCCGCCGAGTGCGGCGAGGGTGACGGCGAAGGCGCGCACCCGGCGAGTGAAGATCGGCATGCCTTTCGTCTATCAGCTCGGCCCCGGACGCACAGCCGCCGACCGAGTCAGGACCAGCCCTCGGACGTCGTCGCGCGCAGGAAGTCGTCCGAGGGCGGCTGCACCGGACGCCCTTCGAACTGCGTCGACAGCACCACCGAGGACCGCAGCTCGCCGTGCTTGCCCAGCCGCTCCAGCAGGCCCTCGAAGTGCTCGAGCGAGGCCGTCCGGACCTTCAGCATCGTGCAGTGGTCGCCGCTCAGCCGGTGGATCTCCACGACCTCCGGGTAGTCCTCGGACTTCGACGTCTTCAGCAGGCAGCCGGCCAACGCGCAGCGCATCTCGACGAACGCCTGCAGCGGCTGGCCCGCCCGCCGCGCGTCGACCTGGGCGCGGTAGCCGGTGATCACGCCGGCCTCCTCCAGCCGTCGCACCCGCTCGGCCACCGCCGGGGCCGACAGGCTGATCCGCCGCCCGAGCTCCTTGAACGACAGCCGCCCGTCGGCCTGCAGCAGCTCCAGCAGCCGCCAGTCGACGTCGTCCAGCGGCTTTTCCGAACGGAAGGTCATGGGCCGCATTTTCCTTCCGATGCGCGGCCCGGGCGACCGAAATTCCGTTCGCCGCCCCTTCGAACCAGGGCGGGATTTCCCTAACGTTGCTGCTCATGGGGACTTTCACGGTGGCCGGCCGGACCCGGTCCACGGTGGCGCTGTTCGCGGGCGTCGCCTTGCTCAACACGGCCACGGTCGGTCTCGGCACGGCGGCGACGCTGATCGTCGCCGCCGGCAGCGGCGCGGTCTGGAGCGGGCTGCCGAGCGTGGCGAACGTGCTCGGCACGGCGGCGGGCGCGCTCGGCGCCGGGACGCTGGTGCCGGTCCACGGCAGCCGCCGCGTGCTGGCCGTCGGCTACGGCGTCGCCGCGGCCGGCGCGCTGGTGGCGTTCGCGGGCGCGCTGGCGACGTCGGTCGTGCCGCTGCTGCTCGGCATCCTGCTGGTCGGCCTGGGCAACGGCGGCGCGCAGCTTTCGCGGTACCTGGCCGCCGACCTGTACCCGCCGGACCGCCGGGGCCGCGCGCTCTCGACCGTCGTCTGGGGCGGGACGATCGGCGCGCTCGCCGGGCCGGCGCTGATGGCCCCGGCGGCCGGTGCCGCGGCCGGCTTCGGCTGGCCGTCGCTGTCCGGCCCGGCCGCGGTGGCCGTCCTGGCCACGGCGGGTGCGGCACTGGCACCGGCGTTCCTCCCGCGGCACGTGCCCGCGAGCCCGGTTCCGATCGTGGCCGCCGCGCAAAACCGCCTGGTGCGGCCGGCCGGTTTCGCGCGTCCGCTGATCGCGATGGTCGCCGCGCAGCTCACGATGGGCGCGGTGATGACGATGACGCCGTTGCAGCTCCAGGCGCACGGACACGGCCTCGACGTCGTCGGCTGGGTCCTGGGCGCGCACCTGTTCGGCATGTTCGCGCTGGCGCCGCTGTCGGGCCGGATCGCCGACCGCTGGGGTCCGCACGTCGCCGTCAACGCCGGCCTCGGCCTCCTCGCCCTGGCGGCGGCGACCGCGCTCGCCGCGCCGACGGCCCACACCTCCGGCCTGCCGATCGCGCTGTTCCTCCTGGGCTACGGCTGGAACCTGGTGTTCGTCGGCGGCAGCGCGCAGCTCAGCCGGGACCTCCCGCCGGAGACGCGCAGCCGGGTGCAGGGGACGGTCGACGCGGTCGTCTGGTCGGCGTCCGCGCTGGCCGGGCTGGGGTCCGGGGCGCTGTTCGCCGGTGGCGGGTACGCGCTGGTCGCGGTGGTCGGCGGCGTGCTGGCCCTGCTCCCGCTGGTGCTGCTCGTGCCTCGTGACGGCCGGTAGCCGGTCCGTTGTCGGCAAATCTCTCGTCCCGGCGGCCGCGGCCGCGTCGCCAAGATGGGCCGTGGCTGACTCTGTGCCTTTCACGGACAACTTCTCGGACCTGTCGAACACGCAGGGGTACCAGTTCGAGTTCCGTTGCGAACGCTGCGGCAACGGCTTCCGCTCCGCCTTCCAGCGCGACAACATCGAGACCGGCCGGAGCGTGCTGCGCGCGGTCGGCTCCTTCTTCGGCGGGACGCTGCGGGACCTGAGCAATTCGGCCGACCAGTGGCGCTACGACCGCGCGACGAACTCGCCGGCCAAGGACAAGGCCCTGGCGGCGGCGGTCGAGGAGATCACCCCGAGCTTCCGCCAGTGCCGCGGCTGCGGCGACTGGATGTGCCACGACCAGTGCTGGAACGAGGAGATCGGCCAGTGCCTGCGCTGCTCGCCCAGCGTCGCCGAGGAGATCTCGCGCGCCCAGGCGTCGGCCCAGCGCGACCAGATCTGGGAGAAGGCCCGCGAGAAGGACTGGACGTCGAACCTGGACATCGACACCCGCGCGAAGGTCACCTGCCCGGGCTGCGGCCTGAAGGCCGACGGCGGCAAGTTCTGTTCGTCCTGCGGCACGTCGCTGGCCCTCAAGGTCGCCTGCGGCGGCTGCGGCAACGAGAGCACCAAGCCGGGCGCGATGTTCTGCTCGGACTGCGGCAGCAAACTCTGACCCGTCCGGGGCCCGCTGATCCGGCGGATCCGCGGCGCCCCGGGCACCATGAAGGCATGACGCCCGTCACGAAGCGCCTCACGGTGATCGCCGTCGTGCTGATCACCGCGGGCGCGATCCTGCTGTCGGTAGGCGCGATCGGCTTCCGGGCGACGTCGGATCAGCCCGACGCCAACATCGGCGCGGGGTTCGCCCTGCTGGCCGGGCCCTACGTCGTCGGCCTCGGGGTGCTGTTCGCGCTGTCGGCGGGCCTGACCCACCTCACGACGCGTCGCCGCTGAGGTTGCCCAGCGCCGCGGGCAGGTGATCGGCCAGCTCGGCGAGGTAATGGGCTTCGGCCAGCACGTTCTGCCGCGTCGCGCAGCCCGGGCCCCACGTGCGTGCGGCGCCGTTCTCGACGACGACCTCCCGCTGCGCGAACCGCGGGTTCGCCGCCAGCCACCGCGCCACCTCGGCGTCGAGGCCCGAGTCCGGCGGGAGCGTCGGCATCGACACCGGACGCCCCGGGACGATCCGCAGCTCCGGGCCCGGCGGCACGCGCACCTGCGTCACGTGGAGGTCGCGGAAGTACACGTGGTCGTCGAAGTTCCGGTACGACTCCCGCGTGTCGATCGCCAGCACCGGCCGGCCGCCGAGCCGGAACTCGACCCACGGGTCGTCCGGCGCTGCCGTCAGTGGTCGCCCGGTCGGGTGAAACACGCCGAACGACGGCGCCCCGCCACCGAACGTGCCACCCTGCTCGGCCGCGAACGCCTTGAACCAGTGGTTCTCGCGGCCCGCGGCGGCCTTCCGCTGCGACCGCCACCAGATCGCGGCGGCCACCGCGGCCACGACCACTAGCACGCCGATCGTGAAGAGCGTCTGCATCGTCAGAAGTCCAGGTCCTCGCGGGTTTCCTCGACGGACTGGTCGCGGCCGGTCCCGTCGTAGTCGCTCGTCTTCTTCGCGTTCTTCACGTGGCTGTTGAGCTTCCCGAGGTGGTCGTTGACCGTCTTGGCCGGGTTGTCGCCGGGGTTGGCCGGGTTGTAGCCGAGCACGCCCTTGACCGCCGCCTCGCCGCCCTTCTTCAGCGCTTCGGTGGCGCCGGCCTTGAGCATCGTCTTCTTGTAGTCGACCTTGCCGGCGGCGTCGAGCACCGGGTTTTCGAAGGCCTTCGCCCAGCGCTTGCCGATCAGGCCCTTGTCGCCGACGGCCTTCTGGAGGAGGTCCTTGCCCTCGTTCTCCTCGGCGATCTTCGTGAGCGACTTGCCCAGCGTCGTCGAGGCGAACTTCTGCTGCAGCTTCCGGAGCCAGTCGAGCACCTTCTGCAGGAGCTCGCGCAGCTTGTTCACCTTCTGCGTGGTCTTCGCGGTCGTCTGGGCGGCCTTGACCTCGGTCACCGGGGCCGCGGCGGACAGCGAAGCCCCGCAGGTCGGCACCGCGGCGGCCAGGGCGGGCACCCACAGCAGGATCAGCCAGGTCACGAACTCGGTGAGGATGGCCTTGATCAGGTCCTCGACGAAGCTCATCAGCATGCTGTTGAGCTGCAGCATCCGCGCCAGGTCGCCGGACTTCCCGGCGACGCCCTCGATGCCGTGCGCGAACTCGCCGAGCGCCGTCTTCGCCGCGTTGCTCGCGTTGCCCTCCCAGTCCTTGAGGGACTCGTCGGCGACCTCGGCGAAGTTCTTGGCCAGCTTGTCCAGCCCGGTGGCGATGGCCCCGAAGTTCTCCGCCGCGACGCCCAGCGCCGGGCCGTCGCCGCTGACGAAGTGGATCGCGTCCTGAATCGGCTGGACGGCGTTGACCAGGAAATTCAATCCCTGCCCGACCAGCCAGCCGAGCGGGTCGGTGGCGATGTCGGTGAGGGCGCTCGCGCTCGACTGGATGAAGCTCGCGGTGTCGGTGGCGATGGTGCCGAGCGCGAGGGTGATGTCCGCGCCGTCGGGCTGCGGCGCGAAGACCGCCTTCGTCACCGAGACGGCGTCCTTGCCGACGGTGACCGCGCCGCCGGCGAACGGCGTCGCCTTGATCGCGTTGTCGACGTTGACCCCGAGCACGGTCTTCGGGTCGTCGGGCTTGACGGTGATGCCGCTCGCGACGTCTTCGACCTCGGCCATGTGGTCCCCTCAGTGCTTTCCCGGGCCGTCGAGCAGGGTCTCGACCTGGCCGAAGAAGATCTTGTGGTCGTCCTCGACGCCCTGGTAGACGTTCGCCGCGTCGGTCAGCTTGGCCTGCGCCGACGCCAGGCCGTCCGCGATGGACGCGAGCAGCGACTGCAGCTCGCGGAGGGTGTCGTCGTAGCCGCTCTTGGTGAAGAGGCCGACCACGCCCCACGACTTGTCGCCGACGTCGGCCTGCGCGACCTTCTCGGTGATCTTCGCGCCTTGGCCGCGGTACTCGTCCAGGTCGGCGACGTACTTGTGCAGGGCGTCCACCCGGACCCGGTAGCCGTCGGGCATCAGTCCTCCTCGTCGAACAGGTTCCGCAGGAAGCGGTCGCCGGCACTCGGGCCGGCGGTGGGCGGGGGCGGCGGCGGATCGGCCGGGCGGAGCACCCGCTGCTCGGAGAAGTCCGGCGCCGGCTCCGCTGTTTCTTCGGTGAGCTTCGACCGCAGTGCTTCGACGGTGGTTCCGAACGCGACGGCCTGCGTCTCCAGGACCTGATCGACCAGGCCCAGGTCGTCGCCCATGTTCTCCTCGACGATGACGGCCTGCCGCCGCGCCGCCTCGCCGACGGCCTCCCGCAGCGTGGCCAGCAGCGCGGCGGAGAGGGCCTGCGGCCCCTTGGCCAGCGCGGCCTCGGTGAACCGCACGTCGAGGACGGCCCCGCCGGGCCCGGTGACGACGGTGACACCCCCGTCCGCCGACGCGGCGCTCGCCCGCAGCTCGGTCAGCTGCTGCCGCATGGCGCCGAGCCTGGCGAACCGGTCGTCGGCGTCGCGGATGCCCGCCTGGAACCGCTCGAACTCGGCCACCAGGTGCTCGAACTCGCCCGACATGCCGCCCCTTCCCGTTTCGTGGTGCACCCATCGTGACCCGCCGGCCGCACTGTGACGCACGGAACGGCCGATCCGATCCCACTGCATCACCCGACCGGGTAATGGGTAGGTTTCGGCCCGAGAGGGAAGCAGGGGACAACGCGCGAGGAGTGTGTGATGACCAGCACCGAAGGGGCTCCGGGCCCGGCCGAGGAACCCAAGTCGACGGGCAGCCACGCGGCCCCCGAGGGGGCGGGCGTGCACCCGCTGATCGACCTGTCCCGAGACCCCAACCCGGGCAAGCCGGACCACGCCAAGCCGGACGAGGACTGAGGTAGGGGACGGCGGTGCCGGCCCGGCGCCCAGCTCACAATCGAGGAGCTGGGTGGTCATCCCGTCGCCTGAGGCCGTGAAAATCGCTTTGATGCGGCGGCGGGCGGCGACCACGTGACGGCGTTCGCGAAGTACGAGCGGCGGCTGCGCAAGCCGGCCGCGGTCG
>NZ_JBSFNC010000223.1:0-11094 GCF_053586895.1 Amycolatopsis sp. NPDC003731
GTGATCTTCACGTCGGGGTCGACGGGCCGTCCGAAGGGCGCGATGGTGCACCGCCGCGGCATGGTGAACCACCTGCTCGCCAAGGTGGAAGACCTCGACCTGGAGCCCGCGGACGTGGTCGTCCAGAACGCCCCGGTGACCTTCGACGTTTCGGTGTGGCAGATGCTGGCCCCCTTGCTGGTCGGTGCCCGGGTCCGGGTGGTGTCCCGGGCGGTCGCGGCCGACCCGGACGCCTTGTTCGGCCTGATCCGGGCCGAGGGTGTTTCGGTGCTGGAGGTCGTGCCTTCGCTGCTGCGCGCGGCCCTGGATTCGTGGGATTTGGCCGGGCGGGCTGCCGATGTTTCGGGGCTGCGCTGGCTGGTGGTGACCGGTGAGGCGCTACCGCCGGATCTGTGCGCGCGCTGGTTCGCGCGGTTCCCCGACGTGCCGCTGGTGAACGCGTACGGTCCGACGGAGTGTTCCGACGATGTGACGCACGCGGTGATCCGGTCCGGCGTCGAGGTGGTGCCGATCGGCCACGCCGTGCGGAATTCGCGGCTCTACGTATTGGGCGACGAGCTGCGTCCGGTGCCCGCGGGTGCCATCGGCGAGCTGTTCGTCGGCGGCCTGGTCGTCGGCCGGGGTTACGTGGGCGACCCGGCGCGGACGGCGGCGGTGTTCGTCGCGGATCCGTTCGGGGAGGCCGGAAAGCGGATGTACCGCACCGGCGACCGGGTCCGGATGCGCCCGGACGGTCAGCTGGAGTTCGTGGAGCGCCGCGACTTCCAGGTCAAGATCCGCGGCCACCGCATCGAGCTCGGCGAGATCGAAAGCGTCCTGCGGTCCGTGCCCGGGGTGCTGGACGCCGTCGTGCGCGTGCTCACCGACGCCGACGGCGGCAAACGCCTCGCCGGCTACCTCGTCGGCGTCGACGCCGAAGACCCGGTCGACGCCGGCCACGTGCGCAGCACCGCCCAGCAGCTGCTCCCGGACTACATGGTGCCCTCGGCACTGGTCGTCCTCGACGAACTGCCGCTCACCGAACACGGCAAGGTCGACCGCGAAGCGCTGCCCGCCCCGGACTTCCGGGTCGAGGTCGTCGGGCGGCGGCCCCGCAACACCGTCGAGACGGTCGTCTGCGACATCCTCGCCGAAGTCCTGTCCGTGCCGCGGGTCTACATCGACGACAACTTCTTCGCCCTCGGCGGCGACAGCATCAGCGCGATCCAGGTGGCCGGCCGCGCCCGCACCGCGGGCATCGAGCTGACCCCGCGCGACATCCTCGAACGCCGCACCCCGGCCGCGATCGCCGAGCAGGTCGCCGTCCGCGAGCCGGGCGCGGGTGTCTTCACCGTGGCGGACGGCCCGCTGGTCGAGCTGACCGGCGACGAACTGCGGGACCTGGCCCCCGACGGCGGCCGCATCGAGGACGCCTGGCCGCTTTCCGCCCTGCAGCAGGGGTTGCTGTTCCACTCGGAGTTCGACCCCGACGGCGTCGACGTCTACACCGTGCAGGCCACCGCGGACCTCGCCGGCCCGCTCGACGTCGAAGCCCTGCGCGACGCGTGTGCCGCCCTGCTGCGCCGGTACGCGACCCTGCGCGCGTACTTCCGGCACCGCCGCGGCGGCGACGCCGTGCAGCTGATCGCCGCCGAGGTCGGCCTGCCCTGGACCGAAATCGACCTGACCACGCTGCCCGAAGCCGAACGCGAGGAGCGGCTGGGGCGGCTGGCGGCCGAGGACCGGGAGCGCCGGTTCGACCTCGCCCACCCGCCGCTCGTCCGGTTCACCCTGATCAAGGTCGCGGCCGGGCGACACCGGTTCCTCTGGACCGCCCACCACATCGCCACCGACGGCTGGTCGGTGCCGATCCTCATCCGCGAGCTCGCCACGCTGTACACGCACGGCCCGGCGGCCGCGCTGCCGGAAGTGGTTCCGTTCCGGAACTACCTCGCCTGGCTGGGCCGCCAGGACGAGCAGGAAGCCCGGCAGGCGTGGCGCGAAGTCCTCGACGGTCTCGCCGAGCCCACGAAGGTGGCCCCGGAGGTCGACGGCCACCTCAAGGCGGTGCCGGAATCGGCCGAGGTCGTGCTGTCGCGGGAGGAGACCGCCGAACTGGTGGCGTGGGCGCGCCGCCACGAGCTCACCTTGAACACGGTCGTGCAGGCCTGCTGGGCGATCCTGATCGGCCGGCTCACCGGCCGCCGGGACGTCGTGTTCGGCTCGGTCACCTCCGGGCGCCCGGCCGAGCTGCCGGGTGTGGAGACCATGGTCGGGATGTTCATCAACACGGTCCCGGTCCGGGCCGATCTCGACCCGGCCGGCACCCTCGACGAGCTCCTGGTCGTCCTGCGCGACCAGCAGGCCCGGATGTCGGCCTACCAGCACGTCGGTCTGGCCGAGGTGCAGAACGACGTGCCCGGCCTCGCCGGCACCGGCGAGCTGTTCGACACCGCGATCGTCTTCGAGAACGTGCCCGCCGACGGCGAGCAGACCGAGGTCGTGCTCGGTGCCGACGTCCGCGTGCTCGACGCCGTGACCGAGGACTCCCGCCACTACCCGCTCAGCCTGGTCGTCAACCCCGGCCCCGAACTGGCCTTCCGGTTCGACTACGCGCCCGAGGCGTTCGACGCCGAGCGCGCCGGCCGGATCACCGGCATGTTCCGGCACCTGCTCGACACCGCCATCGCCGATCCTTCGGTGGCGCTGGGCGCGATCGACGTCGTCCCCGCGGCGGAGCTGGAGCGGGGCGCCGGTGTCACCGGGCCGGTGGGCGCCGACGTGGTGTCGCGGGTGTGCGAGTTCGCTTCGGCCTCGCCGGACGCGCCCGCGGTGGCCGACGGCGGCGCGTGGGTTTCGTACGCGTCGCTGGCCGGGCGCGCGAGTGCGCTGTCCCGCCGGCTGCCGTCCCGTGGCGTGGTCGGCGTCCTGGCCGACCCCGGGGTGGGTTTCGTGACGTCCGTGCTGGGCGTGCTGTGGTCCGGGGCGGCCTACCTGCCGTTGGACCCGACGCTGCCGGTGGCCCGGCTGGCCGGGCTGCTGGCGGACTCGGGCGCCACGGCCGTCGTGGTGGGCCCGGGCTTCGAGGACCTGGCGGCCGAGATCGTCGGCGGCGACACCCGGATCGTGGCCCTGGACGACGCCGAAGACACCGAGTGGGCGCCGGTTTCCGGCGGCGACGCCGGTCTGGACCTGGCGTACGTGATCTTCACGTCGGGGTCGACGGGCCGTCCGAAGGGCGCGATGGTGCACCGCCGCGGCATGGTGAACCACCTGCTCGCCAAGGTGGAAGACCTGGGCCTGGCGTCCTCGGATCTGGTGGTGCAGAACGCTCCGGTCACGTTCGACGTCTCGGTGTGGCAGATGCTGGCGCCGCTGCTGGTCGGCGGCCGGGTCCGCGTGGTGTCGCGGGTCGTGGCGGCCGACCCGGACGCGCTTTTCGGCCTGATCCGGGCCGAGGGTGTCTCGGTGCTGGAGGTCGTGCCATCGCTGCTGCGCGCGGCCCTGGATTCGTGGGATTTGGCCGGGCGGGCTGCCGATGTTTCGGGGCTGCGCTGGTTGGTGGTGACCGGTGAGGCGCTACCGCCGGATCTGTGCGCGCGCTGGTTCGCGCGGTTCCCCGACGTGCCGCTGGTGAACGCCTATGGCCCGACGGAGTGCTCGGACGATGTGACGCACGCGGTGATCCGGTCCGGCGTCGAGGTGGTGCCGATCGGCCACGCGGTGCGGAATTCCCGGCTTTACGTGCTGGGTGACGAGCTGCGTCCGGTGCCCGCGGGTGCCATCGGCGAGCTGTTCGTCGGCGGCCTGGTCGTCGGCCGGGGCTATGTGGGTGATCCGGCGCGGACGGCGGCGGTGTTCGTGGCCGATCCCTTCGGCGAGCCGGGCACGCGGATGTACCGCACCGGCGACCGGGTTCGGATGCGCCCGGACGGTCAGCTGGAGTTCGTGGAGCGCCGCGACTTCCAGGTCAAGATCCGCGGCCACCGCATCGAACTCGGCGAGATCGAAGCCGCCCTCGCCGCGCACGCGGGTGTCGGGGAAGCGGTCGTCACCGTGCACGGCACCGGCAACGACCGGCGGCTCGTCGCCTACGTCACCGGCACCGCCACCGCCGGGGAACTGCGCTCGCGGCTGAGCGAGCAGCTGCCGGCGTACATGGTCCCCGGCGCGTACGTCGTCCTCGACCGCTTCCCGCTGACCGCGCACGGCAAGATCGACCGCAAGGCGCTGCCCGCACCGGAACAGCACACCGGCACCGCCGCCCGCGGCCCGCGCACCCCGGTCGAGGCGACCCTGTGCGAGATCTGGGCCGACGTCCTCGGCCTCCCGGAAGTCGGGATCGACGACGACTTCTTCGCCATCGGCGGGCATTCCCTGCTGGCCAACTCGGTCGTGAGCCGGGTCCGGTCCGCTTTGGACGCCCAGCTGTCCATTCGCGACCTGTTCGAAGCGCGGACGGTCAGCCGGCTCGCCGGCCGGCTCGTCTCCGCGGGCCAGGCGGGCGCCGGGTTCCGGAAGCTCGCGCGGCCGGAGCGGATTCCGCTGTCCCACGCGCAGACCCGGATGTGGTTCCTGAACCGCCTCGAAAGCGCGGGCTACACCATCCCGCTGGCCGTCCGGCTCGGCGGCGCCCTGGACCCGGCGGCGCTGGCGGCCGCGCTCGACGACGTCGTCGAGCGGCACGAGATCCTGCGGACGGTCTTCCCGGACGTCGACGGCCTCCCGTACCAGCGGATCCTGCCGCCCGCCCCGGTGCTGGCCACGGCGACGATCGCCGAAGACGAGCTCACCGCGGTCCTGGCGGCCGAGGCGGGCCGTGCGTTCGACCTGGCCACGGACCGCCCGCTGCGGGCGACGCTGTACCGCGTCGGGGCCGAGCACGTCCTGCTGCTCGTCCTGCACCACATCGCGGGCGACGCCTGGTCGGTGGACGTCCTGGCCCGCGACCTGGCGACCGCGTACGACGCGCGGGTGCGGGGCGCCCGGCCCGGGTGGGCGGAACTGCCGGCGCAGTACGCCGATTACGCGGTCTGGCAACGCGAACTGCTCGACGACCGCCAGGCGGCGGACCGGCAGTGGGAGTACTGGCGCGACGCGCTCGCCGGCCTGCCCGACGAGCTGCGGCTGCCCGCGGACCTCCCGCGCCGCGGCACGACCGCTTTCCGGGGCGGTTCGGTCGAGTTCGAGGTGCCCCCGACCGTCCACAAAGCACTGACCGCGCTGGCCCGCCGGTCGGGTGCGAGCGTCTTCATGGTGGTCCAGGCGGCGGTGGCCGCGCTGCTCACCAAGCACGGCGCGGGCACGGACATCCCGCTCGGCAGCCTGGTCGCGGGCCGGTCGGAGGAGGTGACGAACGGCCTGGTGGGGTTCTTCGTGAACACGCTGGTCCTGCGCACCGACACCGGCCGCAACCCGACGTTCGCCGAGCTGGTCGCCCGGGTGCGCGACACCGACCTCGAGGCGTACGCGCACCAGGACCTGCCGTTCGAGCTCCTGCTCGAGCTGGCCCGCCCGGCGCGCTCGCTGTCGCGGCAGCCGTTGTTCCAGGTGATGCTGTCCTACTACGAGGTCCCCGACCCCCGCTTCACGATCGGCGAGTTGTCGGTGCGGCCGGAGATCCTCCCGCCGACGGGCGCGAAGTTCAAGTTCGACCTGACGTTCCAGCTCGGCGAGCGCCCGGGAGAGGGGGGCCTGGAGGGAAGCATCGAGTACTGCGCGGACCTGTTCACCCCGGAGACGGCGGAGTTGCTGTCCACCCGCCTGGGCCGGCTGTTGTCGGCGGTGGCGGAGGATCCGTCGCTGCCGCTGAGCGCGATCGAGCTGGGCGAGCAGGATCCGGTTGTCGTGGCCGCGGAACCGGCCGAACTGCCGGCACTGCGGAGCGGCCGCGGACCAGCGCTGATCGGGGAGGGCGGCCGGGTGAGCCACGCCCAGTTGCGCCGCCGCGTGACCGAAGCGGCCCGGAAGCTGACGTCCCGCGGGGCGGGTCCGGAGCAGACGGTGACGATCGCCGCGGAGTCGGCGCTGGACCGGGTGGTCCACGTCCTGGCCGCACTGCAGGCCGGCGCCGCGTACCGCTTGGTCGAGCCGGCCGGGGAACCCGGAGCGACGATCGAGGTCGGCCGCGCGGTGGCCGGCCCCGCCGACCAAGGCCCGGCGGCGCATGCCGAGGCGGGCCGCCCGGTGGGCGGCTCCGCGGCTCCGGCGGGCGCCCCCGCGGCGGCAACCGAGGTCGGCTCGCCGCTTTCCGGTGGGGCGGCTTCCTCCGCCGCGCCGATCACTCCCGCCCACGCGGCCGCGCACCTGCCGGACGGCACCGTCCTCACCCGCCGCGCGCTGGCCGAGGCCGTCGCCGCCCTGCAAGCCTCCATTCCCGCCGGCCGCCGGGTCGTCGTCCCGGACCTGCCCGACGCCATTCCCGCGATCCTCGCCGCGCTGGCCGCCGGCGGGTCCGTCCACCTCGCCGAGGCCGAAACCGGTGATCCCGCCGCGCTCGCGCAGCTCCTCGAAGGCGAACTGCCCGCCGTCCTCTTCGCCACCCCGCACCAGGTCCGGGCGCTCGCGGCCCGCCACGAACCGGCGCTCGCCGGCGTCCGGCTGATCGTCACCGGCGAACCACTCGCCGCTCCGCTCACCGAACGGCTCTACCGGGCGGGCGCCGAAGTCCACACCCACTACCGGACCCTCACCGGCCCGGCCGAACCCGGCACCCTGCCGCCCTCATCCCGGGCCTGCGTCCTCGACGACACCCTCCGGCCCGTCCCACCCGGCGCCCACGGCGACCTCTGGCTCGCGACCCCCGCCCGCGGCTTCGCGGGAGAACCCGGCCGCACCGCCACGCACTTCGTCGCCGACCCCGTCACCCCCGGCGCCCGGATGTTCCGCACCGGCGACGTCGTCCGCCGCCGCCTCGACGGCAGCCTCGAACCGGTCGGCGGCACCGTGCGGGCCCGCGGGTTCGCCGTCCGGCCGCGAGAGGTCGAGGCCGCGCTCCTGCGGCACCCCGGGGTCGCCGCGGCCGAAGTCGTGGTCCGCGACGACCAGCTCGTCGCCTACGTCGTCGGCCATGGCGACGACCTGCGCGACCACCTCGCGCGGGAACTGCCGGACTTCGCGGTCCCGTCGGCGATCGTCGCCCTCGAGGCCATCCCGCTCACCCCGGCCGGCGACCTCGACCACGCGAACCTGCCCGCGCCCGAACGGAAAGCCGGCACCGCCGCCGCGGAGGTCCTCCGGCTGGCGTTCGCCGAAACCCTCGGCCTGCCCGAGGTCGACGCCGACGCCGACTTCTTCACCCTGGGCGGCAACAGCCTGCTCTCCGTCCGGCTCGTCGCGCTGGCCCGCAACGCCGGTCTGCACTTCACCGTCGCGGACGTCCTGACGCACGGGACCGTCGAGCGCCTCGCCGCGCTGGCCGGCACCGGCGGCGGGGCGGGTGACGTGCTCGACCCGTTCGCCCCGGTGCTGCCGATCCGGCCGGACGGCGACCGCGCGCCGCTGTTCTGCGTCCACGCGGGACTCGGGCTGAGCCTGCCCTACCTCGGGCTCGTCCAGCACCTCGCCCCCGGCCGCCCGATGTACGGGCTGCAGTCGCCCAACATCGGCGGGGACCCCGAACTGCCGGTCAGCGTCGAAGACGTCGCCGAGGAGTACGCCGCCCGGATCCGCGCGATCCAGCCGTCAGGCCCGTACCACCTGCTCGGCTGGTCCTTCGGCGGGTTGCTGGCGCACGAAATCGCGGTGCAGCTGCAGGAAGCCGGGGAGCAGGTCGAGACGCTGTGCGTGCTGGACAGCTTCCCGGTCGAGGCCGACGGCCAGGCCCCGCCGACCCGCCACGAGCTGCTGGTCAGCTTCCTCGAGCACCTCGGCTACGACGCCGACGAGGACGCCGAGCTGACCCCGGCGGCCGTCATCGACGTCCTGCGCCGCGGCGGGTCGCGGCTGGCCGGGATCGGCGAGGAGCGGATGGCCCGCGTGCTGGACGTGATGAGCAACAACGGCGAGCTCGCGCTCCGCTACGAGCCCGCCCGCTTCTCGGGCCGCCTGCTGCTGTTCCTGGCGGCCGACGGTCTTTCCGAAGCCGACCTCGCCGAGCGGCCCGGCCGCTGGGCACCGTACGTCGACGGCGCGATCGAGACGCACCGCATCGGCTGCGGGCACGAATTCATGATGCACCCGCAAGCCCAGGCCGCCATCGGCCGGATCGTCGCCGCCGCTCTGGACGGCTCTTCCGAGGAGGACGAATGACTGTGATTGCCCCGGTGCGGACCGGGCGGGTTTCCGACGCCGTGGTGGAGGTGCTGGCGCTCGCCGGGCGCCGGCTCACCCACCTGCGCAACGTTCCCGGCCGCCTGCTGGCGGTCACGCTGAACCCGCTGATCACCATGCTGGCCATCGGGTACGTGTTCAAGGACGCGGTGATCGTGCCGGGCAGCGGCAGCTACCCGGAGTTCCTGTTCCCGGCGGCGCTGATGCAGGTCGGCCTGGCCGGCATCGCGCCCACCGCCATCGCCGTCGCCACCGACCTCAACGGCGGCCTGACCGACCGGTTCCGCTCGCTGCCGATCGTGCGGCCCGCCGTGCTGATCGGGCACTCCCTCGGCGACCTCGTGGTCGGCCTGATCGCGCTCGCCATCACCGTCGCCTCCGGGTTGCTCGTCGGTGGCCGCGTGCACACCGGGTTCCTGCCGCTCGCCGGCGGTCTCGCCCTGCTCGTCGTGTTCCTCTACGCGATGATCTGGGTCGGCATCCTGCTCGGCCTGTCGCTGCGCAACCCCGAGGCGATCGACGGCATCGGCGCGGTGGCCACGCTCGGGCTTTCCTTCCTCTCCAACGCGTTCATGTCGACCGACCGCCTGCCCGGGTGGCTGCGGCCGGTCGCGGAGTGGAACCCGGTCAGCTCGGTGACCACCGCCGTCCGCCGCATGTGGGGCACGCCGGTCGACGAGACCGGGTTCCCCGCCCAGCACCCCGGCGTGGTCGTGGCCGTCACCCTCGTCGTCACGCTGGTGCTGGCCTGCGCCTTGAGCTTCCGGAAGTACCGCACCATCGCCTAGCGGGTCAGGTGGCGGTCAGCGCGCCGTCAGCCGGTCCGAACACCATGACAGCAAGCCGCCCGAAACAGACGGAGATGTGAAGTGACGAGTCCATTCGACGACGAGAACGGCCGGTTCCTCGTCCTGGTCAACGCCGAGGAAGAACGCAGCATCTGGCCGGTGTTCGCGGCGGTGCCACCGGGGTGGGACGTCGTGCTGGGGGACAGTTCCCGCGCGGAGGCGGTCGCCCACGTCGAGGCCACCTGGACGGACCTGCGCCCGAAGAGCCTGCAGGACGCCGGCTGATGGCGAGCGACGCGCTCGACCGCGAAGCGGCCATCGAAGTCACGGGCCTGCGCAAGGGCTTCGGCGACCACGAGGCCCTGGCCGGCATCGACCTGCGGGTGCCCGCCGGCTCGGTGCTGGGCCTGCTCGGCCCCAACGGCGCCGGCAAGACCACGACCGTCCGGGTCCTCGCGACACTGCTGAGCCCGGACGGCGGCACCGCCCGCGTGGCCGGCTTCGACGTGGCCACGCAGGCGAAGGAGGTCCAGCGCCGGATCGGGCTGGTCGGCCAGTACGCCGCGGTCGACGAGCTGCTCACCGGCCGGCAGAACCTCCAGCTGCTCGGCACCCTGCTGCACCTCGGCCGGCGCGGGGCCCGCGAGCGGGCCACCGAGCTGCTCGAGCGGTTCGACCTGACCGCGGCGGCCGACCGCGCGGTCGGGACGTACTCGGGCGGCATGCGGCGGCGGCTCGACCTGGCGACCTGCCTGATCGGCCGCCCGTCGGTGCTGTTCCTCGACGAGCCGACCACCGGCCTCGACCCGGCGAGCCGCAGCACGCTGTGGGGGATCGTGCGGGGCCTGGTCGACGAGGGTGTCACGGTCCTGCTCACCACGCAGTACCTCGAGGAGGCGGACTACCTCGCCGACCACATCGTGGTGATCGACCACGGCCGCGTGATCGCCGAGGGCACCGCCGACGAGCTCAAGCGCAAGATCGGCGCGGAGCGGCTCGAAGTCGCGGTCGCCGACGCGAAGTGGCTCCAGCCCGCGGTGTCGGCGCTGTCGGCCGTGTCGGCCTCGGCGGTCACGGTGGACGAACGCAAGCGCAGTATCGCGGTGGAGCTGCCGGAGACGGCCGGGGGCATCGCGGCCGCGGCCGCCGCCCTGCGCGACGCGGGTGTCGAGTACACGGACTTCGCGCTGAGGCGCCCGACGCTCGACGAAGTGTTCTTGGACCTCACCGGGCGTCCTTCGAGCCCCTGACCCACCCCCGGCCGCGACGGCCCGTGTCGTCCGGCCGGGTACGCGTGTCGTCCAGCTGGGGACGCGTGTCGTCCGGCTGGGTACGCGTGTCGTCCGGCTGTGGCCGGACGTGGCGTGAGGCCGCGACCGCCCGCCCCCGGCGTCAGCGGGCGTCTTTCGGGCCCCGCACCCGCCACCAGTTCGTCCGGCCTCCGAGCACCGCCAGGCGCGGCAGCAGGAGGAACCGGACGATCAGGGTGTCGGCGACCAGGACCACCGTGGTCGCCAGGGCGAACTCGCGGACGTCGCCGCTCTCCGTCATGCCCCAGACCAGCCACATCACCACCGCCACCAGCAGTGCGCCGCCGGAAGCCGACCAGGCTCGGCGGCAGGCGTGCGCCACCGTGTTGCGGCGGGACATCCCCGCCAGGGTTTCGCTCCGGAGCCGGTGCAGGAGGTACACCTGCAGGTGGTTCCCCGGCACCAGCAGGACGACCACCAGGACCATCGGGGCCCAGCCGGGCAGCGGATCGACCAGCAGGGCCAGGATGCCCAGCCCGGCGAGCACGGCGACGCCGTTCAGCACGAACGTCGCCAGCGCCACCACCGGCCGCCGGTAGGCGACGAGGGTGGCCAGGCCCAGCACCACCAGCAACGTCACCACCCCGCGCGCGTCCAGGTCGTCGACCAAGGGGCGGCAGCCCGGGCAGCCGGGGGAGAACACGCGCAGCGACCCGTACACCGCGGCGGCGCCGAGGGACGACCTCCGCGCGTGGATCCCGCGGCTGGCCGCGCTGCCGCCGTCGAAGCGCGCCGAGCTGCCGGGC
>NZ_JBSFNC010000224.1:0-11040 GCF_053586895.1 Amycolatopsis sp. NPDC003731
ATTCGCGGCAGCACGTGCGACCGCCCCCAACGGGGGGGGGGGCGCCGGACGAGGCCGGAGCGCCACGGCGACGCGGGGCTCCCGACCCGGACGACGCCGAGGCGAGAGCCTCCCGGCGGCGTGGCGCGCCGGACCCCGACGAGGCCGAAGACCGGCGGCGTGCCGTGCCCGAGCGCATCGAACCGGCACCCTCGCGCCGCCGCCGCACCGATCCCGATGCGGCCGAGCGCTCCCCGGGCCGTCGCGGCCCGGCCGCCGAGCCGATGGAAGCGCCGCCCGGCCGGCGTGGGCCCGAGGCCGCCGACTCCCGGCGGCGCCGTGCGGCGCTCGACCCCGATGCCGAACCGCCGGTCCGGCGGCCCGTCCAGCCGGGTGACCGCTCCGCAGGCATGCCCGAGCCCGGCGCCGAGCCGCGCCGCCGTCCGCCGGTCCCGCCCGGGCGCGATGAGCCGGTCACCGAGGTGATCCCGGCGCAGGCCCCGGCCGAACCGCCGCAGGAAGAACTCGCCGAAGACGACTACGACGACTACGAGGACTACGAAGAGTACGACGACGATTACGACGACTACGACGAAGAGCCGGAGAAGCCGCGCAAGAAGAAGGGCAAACGCGCCCTCGGGTGGGTCGCCGCGATCGCGGTGATCGCCCTGCTCGCGGGCGGCGCCTGGTACGGCTTCAACCGGTTCTTCGGCTACGACGACTTCGACGGCGCGGGCACCGACGACGTGGTGTTCCAGGTCGACGACGGCGACACGACGTCGGCGATCGGCGCGAAGCTCACCACGGCGGGGATCGTCGCCAGCACCAAGGCGTTCGTCAAGGCGGGCGAGGGCAACCCGAAGCTCGCCCGGCTCCAGCACGGCTACTACGTGATGAAGTCGCACATGTCCGGGGCCAGCGCGGTCGACCGGATCACCGACGCGGCCTCCCGCGTCGGCCAGCTGGAAATCCGGCCGTACACGCAGTTCGACGACATCACCCAGCCCGACGGCAAGGTCACGCCCGGCGTGTACAGCCTGATGGCGAAGGCGTCCTGCGCGCAGCTCAACGGCAAGAGCACCTGCGTCTCGGCGGACGACCTGCGCAAGGCCGTCGACGCCGCGGACCTCAAGCAGCTCGGCGTGCCGGACTGGGCGATCGAGCCGGCGAACAAGGCCGACCGCAAGGACCGCAGGCTGGAGGGCCTGATCGCGCCCGGCGTCTACGACGTCAAGCCCGGGTCCAGCGCGCAGGAGATCCTCACGCAGCTGGTGCACAGCTCGGCCGAGGCGATCCAGAACGCCCAGCTGAGCCCGCAGTCGACCGGCCCGGGCATGACGCCGTACCAGACGCTGATCATCGCCTCGATCATCGAACGCGAGGCCGTGAAGGCCGACTTCGGCAAGCTGTCGCGGGTCATCTACAACCGGCTGAAGATCCCCATGCGGCTGCAGATGGACTCCACGGTCAACTACGTGCTCGACCGGCCGACGCTGCTGACCAACGAAGGCGACCGCGTCAAGGCCGGTGCGTACAACACGTACAAGAACCTCGGGCTGCCGCCGACGCCGATTTCGGTGCCCAGCGCGGACGCCATCAAGGCCGCGGTGAAGCCGCCGGAGGGGGAGTGGGTGTACTTCGTGAAGTGCGAGAAGAACGGCCTCTCGTGCTTCGGTGTCACCAACGACGACCAAAACCGCAACCGTGAGCTGGCCAGGCAACGCGGTGTCATCTGAGCCCCGCAAGGCCGCCGTGCTCGGGAAGCCGGTGGCGCACTCGCTGTCCCCGGTGCTGCACGGCGCCGCGTTCGCCGCGCTCGGCCTGACCGGCTGGACCTACGACCGCATCGAGACCAGCGCCGAGGAACTCCCGGGCCTGGTCGAGCGCCTCGGCCCGGAGTGGGCCGGGTTCTCGGTCACCATGCCGGGCAAGCGCGCGGCGCTGGACCACGCGGACGAGGTGACGCCGCGCGCGGCCGCCGTCGGCGCGGCCAACACGCTGGTCCGCACCGCGACGGGCTGGCTCGCGGACTGCACCGACGTCGAGGGCGTCACCGGCGCCCTGCGCGCGGCCGGCGGCTACCGGCCGTCGCCCGCGGACACCGCGGTCGTGCTCGGCGCGGGCGGGACGGCGGCGGCGGCCGTCGTCGGGCTCGCCGCCCTTGGCGTCCGGCAGGTGCGGCTGGTCGTGCGCGAACCGGCGCGGGCCGGCGAAACCCTCGACGCGGCGAAGCGGGCCGCGCTCGACGTCGACGTCCTGCGCTGGGCCGACACGGACTTCGCGGCGCTCGGGTCCGCGGCGGTGCTGGTGAACACCGTCCCGCCGGACGCGGTCGCCGCGCACGTCGCCGACCTCGCCGCGGTCGAGCACGTCCTCGACGTCATCTACCACCCGTGGCCGACACCGCTCGCCGAAGCCGTCGCGGCGCGCGGGGGACGGCTCGCGACCGGGTTGGACATGCTGCTGCACCAGGCGTTCGGCCAGGCCGAGCACTTCACCGGCCGCCCGGCCCCGCGGGCGGCGATGCGGGACGCGCTGCGCGAAGCGACCGGGAACCTGCTGCCGCTGCCGATCGACTGAGAAAACCGGTTGCGCACGCCGATAATCTGGCGGACTGCCTTGTCGAAGGGGGTCAACCGGAATGACCGGCCAAGAAGCATTGAGCGACGAAGAGGTCCAGAGCGCGTGGGTCGGCGAAGCGCCGAAGCTGAACTCGACCGTCACCCTCGCCGACTACGACCCGGAATGGCCACGGCTGTTCGAGCGTGAAGCCGAGCGGATCCGGGGCGTGCTGGGGGAGCGGGTGCTGGTGCTGGAGCACGTCGGCTCGACGTCGGTGCCCGGCCTGTGCGCCAAACCGATCGTCGACATCCTCCTGGAGGTGCCGGACTCCGACGACGAAGACACCTACGTCCCGGACCTGGAGGCGGCTGGGTACCGGCTGACGATCCGGGAGCCCGACTGGGAGAAGCACCGGATGTTCAAGGGCCCGGACACGAACATCAACCTGCACGTCTACTCGCCGGGCAACGGCCAGACGCCGCGCTACCGCCTCTTCCGCGACCGCCTGCGCGCGCACCCGGAGGAGCTGGAACTGTACGCGGCGAAGAAGCGCGAACTCGCGGCGAAGACGTGGAAGTACATCCAGAACTACGCCGACGCCAAGACGGAGGTGGTCGAGGAAATCCTCGGCCGCGCGCGGGCCGCGCAGTACGACGGCCACAGCGAGGCCTACGCCGAGCACGCGGAGAAGTCCGTCACCAACGCCTTCTACGACCGGCCGGCGATCCTCGACCTCGCCGGGGACGTCGCCGGGCGGCGCGTGCTGGACGTCGGCTGCGCGGCCGGGCACCTCAGCGCGCTCCTGGCCGAGCGCGGCGCCGACGTCCTCGGCATCGACGCCAGCGCGGGCATGATCGCCGTCGCGCGCCGGAAGTTCGGCGGCACCGCCCGGTTCGAGGTCGCGGACATCACCCGGCCCCTGGACCTGCCGGACGCCTCGATCGACGTCATCACCGCATCGCTCGTGCTGCACTACCTGGCGGATTGGGGGCCGGCGCTGGCCGAGTTCCGCCGGGTGCTCTCGCCCGGGGGTGTGCTGGTGTTCTCGGTGCACCACCCGGGCGAGGACTGGCGGTGGTTCGGCAAGGAGAACTACTTCGAGCTGGAGCTGCTGGAGGACGAGTTCCCGCCCGGCAACGTCGTGCGCTTCCACCGGCGCCCGCTGAGCTGGACGTTCCAGGCGGTCCGCGACGCGGGCTTCGCGGTGGACCGCCTGGTGGAGCCGATGCCGGTCCCGGAGGCCGAGGCCGCCGATCCGCGGTGGGCGGCAAACCTGCGGACCACGCCGCGGTTCCTGTACTTCCGGGCGGTCAGCCCCGCTTAGCGAGGTCTCGGATCAGAGCGACGATCTCCCGGCTGACCGGGCGGAACACCCGCAGCCGGGAGAGCGCGGCCAGCCGGGCCAGCAGCGGGACGCTGCGCTCGACCAGCAGCCGGCTGCGTTTCGTGCCGGCCGAGCGGTCGTGGACCCAGAACAGCACCACGCCCATCTGGAACAGCCAGAGCAGCTCCGGCAGCTGGTCCCGCAGCTCCGGGTCGAGCTTGACGTCGGAGCCGTCGACGACCTCGCGCATCAGGCCGATCGACGCTTCGCGGGCGGCCGAGGAGTCGTCGCTGAACGGGCTCAGCGGCGACTCCGGGTCGGCCGCGTTGACGAAGAACTGCGTGCCGAAGCGGTGGTAGGGCTCGGCGACGTCGAGCCAGCACAACAGCACGGCCTTGAGCCGGTCGGCGAAGCCGGGGCGGCCGGTCAGCAACGCCCTGGCCGCCGTCAGGTGCTGCGCGGCCATCTCGTCGTAGAAGCCCTGGATCAGCTGTTCCTTGGACGAGAAGTAGTAGTAGGCGTTCCCGACGGAAACCCCCGCCTCGGCGGCGATCGCGCGCATCGTCGTGCGGTCGTAGCCGTTCTCGGTGAACAGCCGCATCGCGGTCGTGACGATCAGGGACCGCGTTTCCTCGCTCTTGGCCACGCGCTGCACGTTAGCGCCGCCGCCGTCAGGGAGCCGGGAAGGGCGGGACCTGCGGCACGCCGGGGTAGGGGAGCGGTACCGGCGCGGGCTTCGGGGCCAGGTGGCGGCGCCGGATGCCGTTGAACACCAGGACGTTGAACAGGTGCATGACGCCGAGGACGAGCGC
Source organism: Amycolatopsis sp. NPDC003731 (assembly GCF_053586895.1). Classification (NCBI taxonomy): domain Bacteria; kingdom Bacillati; phylum Actinomycetota; class Actinomycetes; order Pseudonocardiales; family Pseudonocardiaceae; genus Amycolatopsis; species Amycolatopsis sp. NPDC003731. The sequence goes on from NZ_JBSFNC010000224.1 coordinate 4,678, forward strand.
GAGGGTGCCGATCTTGACCGACAGCATCTCGAACACGTCGCGGGCGTTGACCACGAAGCTGTTGCTGGTCAGGAAGAGCGTCACGAAGCCGAGGCTGATCAGGTAGAAGCCGACGACCAGCAGCTGGTTGACGGCATGGGCCAGGCCGGGGCTGTCGGCGAAGACCTCGGTGAGGAAGGTGCGGCCGTGCTTGCTCAGCGTCCGGGCGACGAGCACCGTCAGCGGGATGCTGATCAGCAGGTAGAGCGCGTAGGCGAGGACTATCGGGTCCATGGTTCCCTCCATTTTTGAACGTGTTCAAGAGAGACGGTAGCGCTGCTTTTGAACGTGTTCAAGAGGGCTGGGTCACGTCGCCCGTTCACCTGCTGCTCACCCGGACGGCTGATTTCCGGCACCGCTTCCGCGAGCTTCGGGGCCGACGTCCGCTTCGCCACCTTCAACGCTTCGCTGAACCGCGCGGCCGCCGGGCAGCTCGTCGCCGACCTCTCGACGCCGGGCAACGCCCAGGCGCAGGAAGTCGCCGAGGTGATCCAGCGCAACCGCGCGGACGTCCAGCCGATCAACGAGTTCGACTACGTCCCGGGCAACGCGGCCGCCGACCTCTTCCGGAAGAACTACCTGGCGATCAGTCAACACGGGCGTGCCCACCGGCTTCGACGTCGACCGCAGCGGCACGGTCGGCGGCGGCAACGACGCCCAGGGCGGCTACCTCTACGACGACCGCGGCCGCCGCGGCGGCCTGGGCGCGTCGGAGCGGTTCGTGATCGCGGGCGACAACAACTCCGACCCCCTCGACGGCGACAGCCATCGACCAGCTGCTGCGCGCGCGGCGCGTCATCGAGACGCACCCGGGCAGCCGGGGCGCGGTGCTCGCGGCGCAGGCCCAGGGCGGCGCCCGCTGTCGCGGCTGACCGACGCCTCCGACCACCACCTGGTCCGGGTGGACGTGGTCGTCCGCTAGCGCGCCGAAATCCAGGCCGCGATGTCGGTGACCACGGCCGGGTCGACGTGCTGCGGTGCCTCGTAACCGGCCGGTGTGGACGGTCCCTCGCCGCGGAAGAACAGGTGGTCGGCGGCCTCGTGGACGCGGATCGTGACGTCCGGCCGGTCGGCCAGGCCCTCCTGCCAGCGCACGAGGTCGCCGGCCGCGGTCACCTGGTAGTCGCGGCCGCCCTGCAGGATGAGCACCGGCCTGTCCAGGGCGGCGGCGGTCGCCACCGGGTCGTAGCCGCGCAGGTCCAGCCAGTACGAGGCCGGCCAGCCGAACAGCAGGTCCGCGGCCGGCGTCGAGGGTGACAGCTCGGGGCTTTCGACGAGCGCCGCCTGCCGCGCGACCGACTCGGCCGCCGCCGCGGTGGCCGGGCCCGGAGCCACTTCGGCCAGGTAGCGGGCGACCCGGACGGCCGCCCGAGGCAGCGGCAGCGTATCGCCGGCCAGGCTGATCAGGCCGGCGATCGACGGCTCGGCGGCCGCGACCCGGGGCACCGCCTTGCCCCCGCCGCTGAGTCCCAGGACGAACACCCGCGCCGGGTCCACCGCCTCCTGCTCCTGCAGCAGGCGGACGGCGGCGAGCGCGTGGGGCACGTACTCGTCGGCCATCGTGAAGCCGGGTGCGGAACCGGTCTCCGGGTGGACGTGGGTCACCTTGTCGAACCGGGCCACCGCGACGCCGCGGGAGGCCAGCCCCCACGCCAGGTCCTTGAACGGCTTGTTGGGTCCGGTCGTCAGGTCGCGGTCGGCAGGTCCCGAGGCGAGCAGCACCACCGCCGGCCACGGGCCACGTCCCCGGGGAACAGTGAGCGTGCCCGGCACCGCGAGCGGGCCGGTGCCGACGGTGACCTCGTGCTCGGTGAACCGGTCCGCCTCGGCGTAGGCCGGAGGCGCCCAGGACGGGCCGGTCGGCGGCGCGAGCCGCAGGCCGTGCAGCAGGCCGGCGTCGTCGACCGACATCACCACCGTGAGGCCCCCGCGCTCGCAGGTCACCGGGACGCTCACCCGGACCAGCCCCGCCGCGGGTGGCTCGCTCAGCGGGGTGCCGATCGCCCGGACCGGCCCGGTCTTGGCGAGCTCGGTTTCCCAGCCGACCCGGAGCGTCCCGGCCGACGCCGCCGCCCGCAGCCGCGGCGCGAACCGCTGCTCGACCTCCGCAAATCGTCCCGCCGCCGTCAGGTCGACGACCGTCCGGGCGACCACCGCCGGATCCGTGCTCATCATCCGCCCCCATCGTTCTCGTGTTTTGCGAACGGTATCACGTCATGAGAACATTGGGGGGTGGACACCTTGGAACTCCTGGGGCACCCGGTGCGGCTGCGGATCGTGCACGCCCTGCGTGGCGAGCGGACGCTCACCACCGCCCAGCTCGGCGCCGTCCTGCCGGACGTCTCGAAAGCCATGCTCTACCGGCACGTCGACCAGCTCGCCGCCGGCGGCGTCCTGGAGGTGGCCGGCGAACGCCGGGTCCGCGGCGCGGTCGAGCGGCACTACCGGCTGCACCGGGACCGGGCGTCGATCGACCGCGGCACGGCCGCGTCGATGACGGCCGAGGACCACCGGCGCGGGTTCGCGGTGGCGGTCGCGACCTTGGTCGCCGAGTTCAACGCCTACCTCGACCGCGACGGCACCGACCCGTCCGCCGACCCCGTCGGCTACCAGCAGCACGCGATCTGGCTGAGCGAGGACGAGCTCATCGCCATGGTCGCCGAACTGCGGGCCGCGATCCTCCCGCGGCTGGCCAACCCGGCCACCCCCGACCGCACGCGGTACCTGCTCAGCCCGATCCTCTTCCCCGGCGAGCCGCCCGCCACCGGCTGACGCGCCCACCTACTACGGTGAGGTCATGCGGATCGCGATTCTCGACGACTACCAGAACGTCGCCCTCACCTTCGGCGACTGGGACTCGCTCAAGGCCGACATCACGGTCTTCACCGAACCCCTGACCGACGTCGTCAAGCAGCTGCAGGGCTTCGAAGCGGTGGTCGCGATGCGCGAGCGCACCCGGTTCCCGGCCGAGGTGCTCGACGCGCTGCCCGACCTGAAGCTGCTGGTCAGCACGGGCAAGCGGAACGCGGCCATCGACGTGGCCGCCGCGCGCCGCAACGGTGTCGTCGTGTCCGCCACCGGCTACATCGGGGAGCCGACCGCCGAGCACACCTGGGCGCTGATCCTGGCCGCGTCGCGGAACCTGCCGCAGGAGTTCCGCTCGATGCGCGAGGGCGGCTGGCAGACGTCCGTCGGCACCATGCTGCACGGCAAGACGCTCGGCCTGCTCGGCCTGGGCAGGCTGGGCGCGGGCGCGGCGAAGATCGGGCAGGTCTTCGGGATGGAGACCATCGCCTGGAGCCAGAACCTCACCCAGGAGAAGGCGGACCCGCACGGCGTCACCGCGGTGACCAAGGACGAGCTGTTCGCGCGGTCGGACGTGCTGTCCATCCACCTGGTGCTCGGCGAGCGCACCCGCGGCCTGGTCGGGGCGGCCGAATTCGCCGCGATGAAGCCGACGGCGCTGCTGGTGAACACCTCGCGCGGCCCGATCGTCGACGAGGCGGCGCTGGTGGACGCGTTGCGCCGCAAGGAGATCCGCGCCGCCGCGCTGGACGTCTACGACACCGAGCCGTTCCCCGCCGACCATCCATTGAGGACACTCGACAACGCGGTCCTGACCCCGCACATCGGCTTCGTCACCCGGGAGGTCTACGAGATCTTCTACGGCGACGCGGTCGAGGACATCGCGGCCTACCAGGCGGGTGCGCCGATCCGCGTCATGGAGTGAAGAAGGTGTGCGGCCCGCCGGGGCCCGAGGTCCCCGCACCGGCCCTGCGGCGGGCCTGCACCCTTCGATGACACCACCCGCGCCCGGTCCGCGGCAGGGTCTTTGGACCCTGTCCCGGCCGGGCCGTTGGGCATCACGTCCGGTCGGCGAATTTCCCTCAGGGAAAGGGAACCGCGTCGGGCCGGCCGGCTAAGCGAACGGAACCGCGTCCGGTGCGCAGGTCGTCCCCGGCGCCGGGGCGGCCAGCTCCGTCAGGTAGCGCACGACGGCCGCCGAGGCGCACGCGCTCGGGGCGTCCAGGGACGTGTGGCCGTAGCCGTCCACGACGAGCACGCGGCCGTCGCCCAGTTCCGCCGCCGTCGCCTCCGCGTTGTGCAGCGGGGTCGCCGGGTCGAACCGGTTGTTCAGCACCAGGATCGGGTTCTTCCGCGGCCGGTTCCACGGTCCGGTGTACCGGTCTTCGTCGTGGGCCGGCCAGCCGACGCACTGGGCCATCGAATACACCGCGCTCAGCCCGAAGTACGGCTGCCGCGCGCTTTCCGTCGTGGCCAGCGCGGCGTAGTCCGCGGGCGACTGCGGGTTGTCGCTGTCGACGCACTGGACGGCCAGGAAGCCGGGGGAGTGCGTCGGCACGTACGGGTCGAGCACCGGCGCCGCGGGACCCGGATCCGCCGGCATCGCGGCCAGGGTCTGGGCGAGCCGCTTCCACCGGCCGGACTGGTAGAGCGCGCTGGTGACGGTCTTCATCAGGGAGCCGACGCCCGGGCCGCGGGAGGCGTGGGCGAAGATCCCGGCGAACTCCCGCTTCGGATCGCCCGCGGAGAAGGCGCACTTCGGCCCGGCCGCCGCGCACGCCGCGAAGAACCGGTCCAGTTCCTGCTGCTGCGCGCCGGCGACGTCGGCCCGCACGTCCACCGGCTGCTTCGCCTGGCCCGGCCGGCCGGTGGCGTTCGCGACGAGGTCGAGCGTGCCGTCGAGGGTCATCGCGCGGACCTTGTCCCCGAACAGGTTCGCGTACGTGCCGCCCAGGTAGGTGCCGTAGGAGTACCCGTAGAAGTTCAGCGAGGCGTCCCCGACGGCCTGGCGCAGCAGCTCCAGGTCCCGCGCGACGTTCGCCGTGGAGAGGTGGCTCAGCAGGTCGCCCGAGGCCGCGCAGGCCTTGCCGGTGGCCGCGCTCGCGGCGAAGAACGCGTCCGGCTGCCTGATCGGGGACCCGGCCGGCTGGTCCGGGCTCGCACAGCCGATCGGCGCCGACCCGCCGATCCCGCGCGGGTCGAAGCTCACCAGGTCGAACCGGGCCCGCAGCTCCGGCGGGTAGCGGGCGGCGAACCGGGTCAGCTCGCCGACGCCGTCCGTGCCCGGGCCGCCGAAGTTGAAGAACAGCGAGCCGAGCCGCCGTCCCGGGTCGCCCGCCGGCAGCCGGACCACCGACAGCGAGATCGTGGCGCCACGGGGCTCGCGATAGCTCAGCGGCACGGCCGCGGCCGCGCACTGGAACGGCCCGTGGCAGGACGTCCAGTGCAGCGCCGGGACCGCGGCGCCGTTCGTACCGAGCACCGGGGGAGGCTCGGGTGCTTCCGCGGAGGGGGCGGGTGCGGGCGCGGCCTGGGGCGCGCTGCAGGCGGCGAGCAGCAGAAGGACCGCGAGGAAGACCCGCTTCACGCGCCCAGTTCCGCCAGCACGGCGTCGGTGTAGCGCGGCCAGGCTTCGGCGGCCCAGGGGCCGAACGCGCGGTCGGTGAGGGCGACGCAGGCCGCGCCCGCGTCCGGGTCGACCCAGAGGAACGTGCCCGACTGGCCGAAGTGCCCGAACGTCCGCGGCGAGCTGTTCGCCCCGGTCCAGTGCGGGCTCTTGTGGTCGCGGATTTCGAAGCCGAGGCCCCAGTCGTTGGGCTTCTGGTGCCCGAAACCGGGCAACACGCCGGAAAGTCCGGGGAACACGACGTCCGTCGCCTCGGCGACGGTGGCCGGGTCCAGCAGCTTCGGGGCCTGCAGCTCGGCGGCGAACGCGGCCAGGTCGTCCACAGTGGACACGACGTCGGCGGCGGGCGAGCCTTCGAGTGCCGTCGAGGTCATGCCGAGCGGGGTGAACAGCGCTTCGGCTTGGTACTGCGCGAAGGGGATGCCGGAGTGCTCGGCCAGCGCGTCGGCGAGCTGCTCGAACCCGGCGTTGGAGTAGAGCCGCCGCGTGCCCGGGGCGGCCATCGCCTTGTGCGCGTCGAAGGCGAGCCCGGAGGTGTGGGCCAGCAGGTGCCGCACGGTCGAGCCCTCGGGCCCGGCCGGCGTGCCGAGCTCGACGACGCCTTCCTCGACCGCGATCAGCGCGGTGTAGGCGGTCAGCGGCTTGGAAACCGAGGCGAGCCGGAACTTGCGCGCGGTGTCACCGTGGCGGCCGGCGACGCTCCCGTCCGCCGTCACCACGGCCGTCGCGGCGTTGTCCACCGGCCACTCGTCGATCAGGCGCACGCTCTCCATGCGCCCACCCTACGAAACGAAGGCCCCCGCACCGGTGTCGGGGACCTGCCCGGTGAAGAGGACGGCCAGGCGGCCGGGTGCCCCGCTGCCGGTGAGGGCGCCGAGGTCGCCGAGCGCGGC
>NZ_JBSFNC010000225.1:0-11028 GCF_053586895.1 Amycolatopsis sp. NPDC003731
GTCGTGCCCGGCCGGCCGGACCTGCACGTCAGCCTGGCGCACTCCGACGACGTCGTCGCGGTGGCCAGCACGGCACGCAGGGCCTCGTCGGTTGCCGCCACGGACCAGAGCTGGAGGGCCGCTCGGAACAAGGGGCCCGTGTACAGGTTCAGGACCATCTCCACGACTCGCTCGATGCGGGAGGCTCCGCTCGGCAAGTCGGCCGCCTGGGCTCGGAGCTCCTCTATCTGAGCCTCGCCCAGCAGGTCCACCGCCGCCACCACCAGGTCCTCGCGGGCCGGGAAGTGGTGCTGGGCCGCGCCTCGGGAGACGCCCGCGCGCTCGGCTATGCCCGCCACCGTCACGCCGTGCCAGCCTCGCTCACCGAAGCTGTCCAGCGCCGCCTCGATCAAGCGCCGCCGCGTGGTGCGGCTGCGCTCCTGCTGGGGTTCGCGGATGCCCGTCAAGCCCGCTCCACCCAGAAATCGAGCTGGAGGCCCTCCTCCGAACCGCCGACGCGGTACTTCGCGAAGTTCGTGACGCCGGCCGCCCGCAGCACCTCGTCGTCGAGGTAGAAGTTGCCCGTTGCCTCGCGGCTCGGCTTCGTCAGGATCGCGTGCGCCGCGTCGGCCATGATCTCCGGGGTTCGGCTGCGCGAAGCCAGCTCCGCCCCGACGACGTTGCGGATCGCCGCCGTGTCGATCGTCGTGCGGGGCCACAGTGAATTGACCGCGACGCCGTCCTGGCGCAACTCCGCCGACAGCCCCACCGTCACCAGGCTCATCGAGTACTTCGCGATGCTGTAGGCGAGGTGGCCGGCCGTGAACCACTTCTCGTCGAGGCTGATCGGCGGCGACAGCGTCAGGATGTGCGGGTTCGCCGACCCGCGCAGGTGCGGGATGGCCAGTTTGGACAGCAGGAACGTGCCGCGCGCGTTGATGTCCTGCATCAGGTCGTAGCGCTTCATGCTGACCCGCTCGGTCGGCGTCAGGTCGATCGCGCTCGCGTTGTTCACCACGATGTCGATGCCGCCGAACTGCTCGACGGTCTTCGCCACCGCCGCCGCGACACCGTCGTCGTCGCGGACGTCACCGATGATCGGCAACGCCCGGCCGCCCGCCTTCTCGATCGCCTCGGCCGCCGTGTAGATCGTGCCCGGCAGCTTCGGGTGCGGCTCGGCCGTCTTCGCCAGCAGGGCCACGTTCGCGCCGTCGGCCGCCGCGCGCAGGGCGATCGCCTCGCCGATTCCCCGGCTGCCGCCGGACATGATGATCGTCTTGCCGTCCAATGTGGCCACAGCGACCTCCTAGTACGACTTCGGCAGGCCGAGGCTGTGCTGGCCGACGAAATTGAGCACCATCTCGCGGCTCACCGGGGCGATCCGGCCCAGCCGCACCGCCGTGACCAGCGTGCCGAGGCCGTATTCGGTGGCCAGGCCGTTGCCGCCGTGGGTCTGGACGGCCTGGTCGGTCGCGCGGATGGCCACCTCGGCCGCCGCGTACTTCGCCATGTTGGCCGACTCGCCCGCGCCGAAGTCGTCGCCGGAGTCGTAGAGCGACGCCGCCTTCTGCGTCATCAGCTTCGCGAGCTCCAGCTCGATCTTGATCTCCGCGAGGGGGTGCGCGAGACCCTGGTGCGTGCCGATCGGGGCGCCCCAGACCTGCCGCTCGTTCGCGTAGCCGACGGCCTTGGCCAGCGCGTACCGGGCGATGCCGAGCGAGAACGACGCGCCCATGATGCGTTCCGGGTTGAGGCCGGCGAACAGCTGCGCGATCGCCGCGTCCTCCTCGCCGACCAGCGCTTCGGGGGGCAGGTGGACGTCGTCGAGGAACAGTGAGAACTGGTTCTCCGGCGCGACGATGTCCATCGGGATCTTCGTGTACTCGAAACCCGGGGTGCCGGTCGGCAGGATGAACAGCGCCGGCTTGAGCCGGCCGGTCTTCGCGTCCTCGGTGCGGCCGACGACCAGCACGGCGTCGGCCTCGTCCACGCCGGAGATGTAGACCTTGCGTCCGTTGAGGACCCACCCGCCGGCGTCGCGCCGCGCGGTGGTGGTGATCTTGTGCGAGTTCGACCCGGCGTCCGGCTCGGTGATCGCGAAGACCATCCGCTTGGTGCCGTCGGCGATGCCGGGCAGCCACTGCTTCTTCTGCTCGTCGGTGCCGAACCGGGAGATCACGGTGCCGCAGATGGCCGGCGAGACGACCATGAGCAGCAACGGCGAGCCCGCGGCGGCCAGCTCTTCGAGCACCGCGGCGAGGTCGGCGATGCCCGCGCCCCCACCGCCGTACTCCTCGGGGATGTTGACGCCGAGGTAGCCCAGCCGCCCGGCCTCGTCCCACAGCTCGTGCGTCTTCTCGTCCGCGCGGGCCTTGCGGGCGTAGTACTCGTGCCCGTACTTGGCGCCGAGTTCGGCGACGGCCTTGCGAAGCGCGATCCGCTCCTCCGGCTCGACGAAGTTCATCGCGTTCATTCTGCTTCTCCCACCACCGCGAGGATCGTGCCCACTTCGACCTGCTGTCCGACCGTCACCGGCAGTTCCGTCACCACGCCGTCGGCGGGCGCGGCGATCCGGTGCTCCATCTTCATCGCTTCGAGCCACAGCAGCGGGTCGCCCGCCTTGACCGGGTCCCCGGCCTGCACGGCGAGCCGGACGACCGTGCCGGGCATCGGCGCCACCAGCGACCCCGCGGCCAGGGCCGCGTCCGGGTCGGCGAACCGCGGCTCGGCCTTCAGCGCCACCGACCCGAGCGCGGAGTCCACATAGGACACGTCGTCGTGCCGGGCGACGTCGAACGCGCGCCGCACGCCGGCGACGTCCAGCACGACCCGTCCCGGCTCGGCGCCGACCAGCCCGGCCTCGAAGCCGTCGGCGCGGAGACCGTCCCGGGTCAGCGAGTAGACCACCTCGTACTCGCGGTCGGCCACCGTGAAGACCTTGCGCTGCCCGGCCGAGCGGACGTTGCGCCAGCCACTCGGGAGCCTGCCCTGCGTGGTCGCCAACGCCCGGTTGCCCGCCGCGTCCGCCAACGCCGCGGCGAGCGCGGAGAGCCGTTCGGCGTCGGGCGTGGCCAGCGGTGCGGCGAGGGTGTCGAGGCCGTGCCGGTCGAAGAACGCGGTGTCGGTCTCCCCCGCCAGGAAAGCCTCGTGCCGCAGGATGTTGACCAGGAGGTCGCGGTTGGTCACGACGCCGTGGATCTTCGCCGCCGCCAGGGCCTTCGCGAGCCGGCGGGCGGCTTCGGCGCGGGTCGGCGCCCAGGTGATCACCTTGGCGAGCATCGGGTCGTAGTGGACACCCACCACGGACCCGGTCTCGAACCCGGAATCGAGCCGTAGCCCGGGCCCGTGCGTGAACGAACGGTCCACATCGGGCACTTCGAAGGTGTGCAGCGTGCCGCTCTGCGGCTGCCAGCCCGCGGCCGGGTCTTCGGCGTAGAGCCGGACCTCGATGGCGTGACCGACGGTGGGCGGCGGGTCGGCCGGCAGGCGCTCCCCCTCGGCGATCCGCAGCTGCAGCGCGACCAGGTCGAGGCCGGTGACGTTCTCGGTGACCGGGTGCTCGACCTGGAGCCGGGTGTTCATCTCGAGGAAGTAGAACCGGCCGTCCGGCCCGGCGAGGAACTCGACCGTGCCCGCGCCGACGTAGTCGATCGCCTTGGCGGCCTTGCGCGCGGCCTCGAACAGCTCCTCGCGCATCCCCGCGTCGACGAACGGCGAGGGCGCCTCCTCGACGACCTTCTGGTGCCGGCGCTGGATGGAGCACTCCCGCTCCCCCACCGCCCACACCGTGCCGTGCCGGTCGGCCAGCACCTGGACCTCGATGTGGCGCCCGGTCTCCAGGTAGCGCTCGCAGAAGACGGTCGGGTCGCCGAACGCCGACCCGGCCTCGGCACTGGCCCCTTCGACCGCCTCGGCCAGCTCGTCGAGCGAGCGGACCACGCGCATCCCGCGGCCACCACCACCGGCAGACGCCTTGACCAGCAACGGCAAGTCGTCCGCGGTCACCGAAGCCGGGTCCAGTTCGGACAGCACCGGCACCCCGGCCGCGGCCATCAGCCGCTTGGACTCCACTTTGGAGCCCATGGTCTCGATGGCTTCCGGCGGCGGCCCGACCCACGTCAGCCCGGCGTCGAGGACGGCCCGGGCGAACGCGGCGTTCTCGGACAGGAAGCCGTACCCGGGGTGGACGGCGTCGGCGCCGGTCTCGGCCGCGGCCTTGACCAGCAGGTCCGCCCGCAGGTACGTCTCGGACGGCGCGTTGCCGGGCAGCCGGACGGCCGCGTCGGCCTCCAGGGTGTGCGGCGCGGCGGCATCGGCGTCGGAGAACACCGCGACCGTGCCGATCCCGGCGTCGCGGCAGGTGCGGAAGACGCGGCGGGCGATCTCGCCGCGGTTGGCGACCAGCAGGTTCTGGATCATCGCTCGCTCACATCCGGAAGACGCCGAAGCCCTCGGCGCCCTTCACTGGTCCATTGTGGATCGCGGACAGGCTCAGTCCCAGCACGGTGCGGGTGTCGCGCGGGTCGATGATGCCGTCGTCGTAGAGCATGCCGGAGAGGAACATCGGCATCGACTCGGCCTCGATCTGCCCCTCGACCATGGCCCGCATGGCCTTGTCGTGCTCCTCGTTGTACTCCTGGCCGCGGCTTTCGGCGGCCGCGCGGGCCACGATGGACAGCACGCCGGCCAGCTGCGCCGGGCCCATCACCGCGGACTTCGCGCTCGGCCACGCGAACAGGAACCGGGGATCGTAGGCGCGGCCGCACATCCCGTAGTGCCCGGCACCGTAGGACGCTCCCATGAGGACGGACAGGTGCGGCACCTTCGAGTTCGAGACGGCGTTGATCATCATCGCGCCGTGCTTGATGATGCCGCTCTGCTCGTACTCCTTGCCGACCATGTAGCCGGTCGTGTTGTGCAGGAACACCAGCGGCGTGTGGATCTGGTTGGCCAGCTGGATGAACTGCGCGGCCTTCTGCGACTCCTCGCCGAACAGCACACCCTGCGCGTTGGCCAGCACGCCGACCGGGTAGCCGTGGATGCTCGCCCAGCCCGTGACCAGGCTCGATCCGTAGAGCGGCTTGAACTCGTCGAAGTCGGAACCGTCGACGACGCGGGCGATCACCTCGCGCGGGTCGAACGGCACCTTGAGGTCGGTCGGGACGATGCCGAGCAGGTCCTCGGCGTCGTACAGCGGCTCGGCGTAGTCCGGTTTCGGCGTCGGCCCCTGCTTCGTCCAGTTGAGCCGCTTGACGATGTTGCGGCCCAGCCGGATCGCGTCCTGCTCGTCGACGGCCAGGTAGTCGGCCAGGCCGGAGGTGCGGGCGTGCATCTCGGCCCCGCCCAGCGACTCGTCGTCGGACTCCTCGCCGGTCGCCATCTTGACCAGCGGCGGCCCGCCGAGGAACACCTTCGCGCGTTCCTTCACCATCACGACGTAGTCCGACATGCCCGGCAGGTACGCGCCACCCGCGGTGGAGTTGCCGAAGACCAGCGCGATCGTCGGGCAGCCCGCCGCCGAGGCCCGCGTGAGGTCGCGGAAGATCCGGCCGCCGGGGATGAAGATCTCCTTCTGCGTCGGCAGGTCCGCGCCGCCGGATTCGACGAGGTTGATCGACGGCAGCCGGTTCTGCGCGGCGATGTCGGCGGCCCGGAAGCTCTTCTTGGTCGTCCACGGGTTGCTCGCGCCGCCCTTGACCGTCGGGTCGCTGGCCGAGATCAGGCACTCGACGCCTTCGACGACCCCGATCCCGGTGACCAGGCTCGCCCCGACGCGGTAATCGGTGCCCCAAGCGGCCAGCGGCGACAGCTCCAGGAACGGCGAATCCGCGTCGAGCAGCAGTTCGATCCGTTCCCGGGCCAGGAGTTTGCCGCGCTTGCGGTGCCGTTCGACGTACTTCTCGCCACCGCCGGCGACGGCCTTGGCGTGTTCGGCGTCGATCTCGGCGAGCTTCTCCAGCATCGCCTCGCGGTTCGCGCCGAACTCGGCGGCCCGGGTGTCTACTGTGGACCTCAAAGCAGTCACGAGGTGTATCCCAATCGCTTCGCGGCCAGGCCGGTGAGGATCTCGGTGGTGCCGCCGCCGATGCCGAGGATCCGGACGTCGCGGTAGTGCCGCTCCACTTCGGACTCGCGCATGTAGCCGAGCCCGCCGTGCAGCTGGACGGCCTCGCTGACCACCCATTCGGCGGCCTCGACGGCGGTGTTCTTGGCGAAACAGGCTTCGGCGATGACTTCCTCGCCCGAGACGTGCCGGATCGCGGCCTGCCGGGTGTAGGTGCGGGCCACGTCGATCTTGCGCGCCATTTCGGTGAGCTTGTGCTGGACGACCTGCCGCGAGATGAGCGGGCGGCCGAACGTCTCGCGCAGCCGGCACCAGTCCAGCGTCAGGTCGAGCGCGCGCTGGGCGTGCGCGTACGCCTGCACGGCCAGGGACAGCCGTTCGGTGACGAACTGGGTGGCGACCTGGGCGAAGCCGCTGTTCTCGGCGCCCACCAGGTTCTCCGCCGGCACCCGGACGTCCACGTAGGACAGTTCGGCGGTGTCGGAGCAGAGCCAGCCCATCTTGTCGAGCTTGCGGCTCACCGTGAAGCCCGGCGTGCCGCGTTCGACGACGATCAGCGAGAGCCCGTGCGCGCCGTCGCCGCCGGTGCGCACCACCGTCGTCACGAAGTCGGCGCGGCAGCCGGAGGTGATGAACGTCTTGGCGCCGTTGACGACGTACTCGTCGCCCTCGCGGACCGCGGTGGTGCGGATGCCGGCGACGTCGGAGCCGCCGTCCGGTTCGGTGACCGCGAGGGACCCGATCTTGGTTCCGTCGAGGGTGGGCCGCACCCAGCGTTCGATCTGGACCGGGTCGCCGGCCTCGGCGATGTGCGGGACGGCGATGCCACAGGTGAACAGCGACGCGAACAGCCCGCCGGAGCCGCCCGCGTAGTGCATCTCCTCGGCGACGACCAAGGCGTCGAGGTAGTTGCCGTCTCCCCCGCCGATCTCCTCGGGGAAGGCAACGCCGAGCAAGCCGAGGTCCCCGGCCTTGCGGTGCAGCTCGCGCGGCAGCTCGCCCGCGCGCTCCCAGTCGTCGAGGTGCGGCAGGACCTCCTGCTCGACGAACTTCCGCACGGTCTTGCGCAGTTCGGCCCGTTCGGGCGTCCGGAAGGGATCGGTCACCGGAGCACCTCGGGGACGTCGATCTCCCGCGACCGCAACCACTCGCCGAGGGCCTTGGCCTGCGGGTCGAACCGCGCCTGCGACGCGACGCCCTCGCCGAGGATGCCCTCGACGACGAAGTTCATCGCCCGCAGGTTGGGCAGCAGGTACCGAGTCACCGGCAGGTCGGCGGTTTCGGGCAGCAGCAGCTTGAACTCCGCCACGGTCAGCCGGTGCACCAGCCACCGCCAGGCCTCTTCGGAGCGCACCCAGACGCCGACGTTGGCGTTGCCGCCTTTGTCGCCGCTGCGCGCCCCGGCGATCGTGCCCAGGGGCACCCGCCGCACCGGCCCGTGGTCGAGCGGTTCGGGCAGCGCGGGTTCATCCACATCGGACAGGTCCTGAGTGGACGCCGAAGGCGCTATGTCGACACGCATGCCGTCCGGCAGAACGGCGACGTGCGGCACCTTGTCGGCCGCCACGTAAGCCGCGGTGTAGACGCCGTACGGCGAGGCGTCCGACGGCGGCGCGATGACGTGGAACCCGGGGTAACTGGCCAGCGCGAGTTCGACAGCGGCGCCGGTGAAGGCGCGCCCGGCGACCTTCGGGTCGGCGTCCTTGACGGCGACGTGCAGGAGGGCGCTCGCGGTCTGCTCGGTTTCGGCGTCGGCGTGGTCGGTGCGGGCCAGCGTCCACCGGACGTCGGCGGGCGGCCGGTCCTTCATGGACGCTTCGAGCTGTTCCCGCACCAGGGCGGCTTTCGCCTCGATGTCGAGTCCGGTGAGGACGAACGTCGTCTCGTTGCGGAACCCGCCGAGGGTGTTGAGGGCGACCTTCAGCGTCGGCGGCGGCGCTTCCCCGCGGACACCGGAGATGCGGACGCGGTCCGGCCCCTCTTCGGTCAGCGACAGCGTGTCGAACCGGGTCGTGACGTCCGGCCCGGCGTACCGCGCGCCGGTGATCTCGTACAGCAGCTGGGCGGTGACGGTGCCGGCGTTCACCACACCGCCGGTACCCGGGTGCTTGGTGATGACGCTGGAGCCGTCGGCTTCGATCTCGGCGATCGGGAAGCCGGGCACGCCGAGGGTGTGCTCGGTGAAGAAGGCGTAGTTGCCGCCGGTGGCCTGGGCCCCGCACTCGATGACGTGCCCGGCCGCGACCGCGCCGGCGAGCGCGTCGAAGTCGTCACGGGCCCAGCCGTAGTGCGCGGCGGCCGGGCCGACGATGACGGAGGCGTCGGTGACGCGGCCGGTGACGACGACGTCGGCGCCCGCGTTCAGGCACTCCGCGATGCCCCAGGCGCCGAGGTAGGCGTTGGCGGTCAACGGTTTGCCGAGGTCCAGCTCGTCGGCGCGGTGGACGAGGTCGTCGCCTTCGACGTGGGCGATCTTGACGTCGAGCCCGAGTTTCGCCGCCAGCTCCCGGAGCGCGTCCGCCAGCCCGGCCGGGTTGAGCCCCCCGGCGTTGGCGACGATCTTGACGCCCTTTTCCCGCGCCAGCCCGAGGTTTTCCTCCATCTGGCGGAGAAAGGTCTTGGCGTAGCCGCGGGTGGCGTCCTTCATCCGGTCGCGGCCGAGGATGAGCATGGTCAGCTCGGCGAGGTAGTCGCCGGTCAGGACGTCGAGCGGGCCGCCGGTGAGCATCTCGCGGACGGCGGAGAACCGGTCGCCGTAGAACCCGGACGCGTTGCCGATGCGGTAGGTCATGCGAACTGCCCCGGCTTCCGGCCGTTGCCCGGTGGCCCGGCGAAGGCCTGCGCGATGCCGAGCCACTCTTCGACGTCGGCGCCGTGGGCGACGAGATCGGTGTCGGCGGGGTGCCGCCGCTGGGTGACGACCAGGCAGAAGTCCAGGGCGGTGCCGGTGAGCTTCTGCTCGGCGTCCTCGGGCCCGAAGGCCCAGGTGGAGCCGTCGGGCGCGGTGAGTTCGACGCGGAACTCCCCGGCCGGCGGGGCGAGCGAGTGGACCTTGTAGGCGAAGTCGCGGGTGCGGGTGCCGAAGCGGGCGATGTGCCAGAGGCGGGCGGTCGGCTCGCGGGTCAGGCCCAAGGTGTCGAAGATGTCCTGGCCGTGCGCCCAGGTTTCCATCATCCGCGCGGTCGCCATCGAGGCGGCGCTCATCGGCGGCCCGTACCAGGGCAGTTTCTGCCCGTCCGGCACCGCCTCGAGGGCCGCGGCCAGCAGCCGGCGGCCGTCACGCCAGTCTTCGAGGATCTCCCGCGGCGGCCGCTGCGCCCCGGCGGCGGCCCCGTCGTCGACGTAGGTTTCGCCGGCTTTGAGGAGTTCTTCGACCTCGGCCTGCCAGTTCTCCGGGTGCGCGGCCGCGATCAGGGCCTTGCGATCGGTCCAGGCCAGGTGCGCGATCTGGTGCGCGATCGTCCACCCTTCGGCGGGGGTCGCGCGCGCCCAGTCCGCGTCCGGGAGCGCCGCCACCGCGTCGTCGATCGTCTGTGTCTCCGCGTCGAGATCCCCGAGGATCACGCCGAGGTCCGCCATCGCCCGCCTCCTTGCGTCCTGGGGCTCAGGGTGGCACCGGTGGTCGGAAAAATCAAGCACGCCTGATTGTTTCTTGGTCGGCCGCCGTTCCGGTATGCCGCGCTTTGCACCCGTTCGAGTGGTGAACTTGTGTTCGATAGTCGGTAATCTTGATCTATGTCCGACAGCGCTTCTTCGTCTGCCGAGGCGGTGGCCTTCGCCGACCGCCTCGGTGAGTTGCTTGCGTGTATGCGGTCTGCGGAGGCTGAGCTGGGGGCGCTGTTGGTGGAGATCGAGCAGCGTGGGGTGATGGAGGTGTTCGGGTACCGGTCTGTTGCCCGGTTGCTGGAGCACTTGGCTGACCTTCCGAGGTCGGCGGCGGAACGTCTGGTGAAACGTGCTCGCTTGGTCAATCCGGGTCGCGCTCTCGACGGCACCCCGATCCCAGCGTTGGCGCCGGGCACGGGTGTTGCTGCCTTGTCTGGGTCGCTGAGTGCTCCGATGATCGACACGATTACCGGGGTGCTGGCTGAGATGCCGCCTGAGCATCGCGACCGCGTCGAGGCTGATCTGTTGGCCTTCGCGGCCGAGGCCGGGCATAAGCAGGTCGCGGTTCTCGGTGCCCGGATCCTTGCTCACCTCAACCCTGATGGTGCCGAGCCGGACGACACCGAGCCAGTCGTCCCGGCGCGGGAGTTGTTCCTGCGTCGCCGAAGATCCGGGGTCTGGGTGTTGAACGGCAAGTTCGACGATGAGACCGGCACCCGCGCCAGCGCCCTGCTCGATGCGCTGGCCGAGCGCCGCACCGGCGACGACGGTCCCGACCACCGCGCGATGCCGCAGCGTTACGGCGATGCGTTCTCCGATGCGGTCGACTTGGCGTTGAATTCCCCGGATTTGCCGATGCAGGCCGGGGAACGGGCCCATGTCATGGTCGCGGTCTCCCTCACCGACCTGCAGTCCGGCACCGGCGCAGCGACCCTCGGCGACACCGGGACCATGACCGCGGCCGAAGCCCGGGTGCACGCTTGCGACGCCATGGTCATTCCGGCGGTGTTGGGTGCGAAGAGTGAACCGCTCAACCTGGGTCGCCTCCGCCGCCTCATCTCCGCCGGACTTCGCCGAGCGCTGTTCCTACGCGACCGCGGCTGCGCCTTCCCTGGCTGTCACCGCCCACCACGCCACTGCCAAGGTCACCACATCCGGCACTGGGCTGACGGCGGCCCCACCGATCTCAACAACCTGGTGTTGATGTGCGCCCACCACCACCGGCTCCTGCACCGCTCAGGCTGGGAGGTCCGCATCGCCCCCGACGGGCTGCCCGAATTCCTTCCACCGATCTTCCTCGATCGGCGTCGAAAACCCCGGCGCAACAACCTCCACGAACCGCTGCCATTCGCAGCCTGAACACGGGAAAGGCCCGCGGC
>NZ_JBSFNC010000226.1:0-10853 GCF_053586895.1 Amycolatopsis sp. NPDC003731
CACCGGTTCTTCTCCCACCAGCCCGACCTGAACTACGAGAACGTCGACGTCCAGAACGCGATGATCGACGTCCTGCGGTTCTGGCTCGACCTCGGCGTCGACGGGTTCCGGCTGCACGCCGTGCCGTACCTGTTCGAGCAGGAGGGCACCAACTGCGAGAACCTGCCCCGCACGCACGAGTTCCTCAAGCGCCTCAGGCAGATCGTAGACCACGAGTACCCGAGCCGGATCCTGCTCGCCGAGGCCAACCAGTGGCCCTCGGACGTCGTCGAGTATTTCGGCGACCCGGCGGCCAGCGGCGACGAGTGCCACATGGCGTTCCACTTTCCGCTGATGCCGCGGATCTTCATGGCCGTGCGACGCGAATCCAGGTTCCCGATCTCGGAAATCCTCACCCATACGCCCGAAATTCCCCCTGGCGCGCAATGGGGCATCTTCCTGCGCAACCACGACGAGCTGACGCTGGAGATGGTTACCGACGAAGAGCGCGACTACATGTACGCGGAGTACGCCCCAGACCCGCGCATGAAGGCCAACACCGGCATCCGCCGCCGGCTGGCCCCGCTGCTGGACAACGACCGCAACCAGCAGGAGCTGCTCACCGCGCTACTGCTGTCGCTCCCCGGTTCGCCCGTTCTGTACTACGGTGACGAGATCGGCATGGGAGACAACATCTGGCTCGGCGACCGCGACGCGGTGCGCACCCCCATGCAGTGGACCCCGGACCGCAACGCCGGGTTCTCGACCTCCCCCTCGGACCGGCTCTACCTCCCGGTCGTCACCAGCCTGGAGTTCGGCTACCAGGCGTTGAACGTCGAAGCCCAATCCAGCCGAGCCTCTTCTCTGCTGAACTGGACCCGGCGGATGATCGAGCTGCGCAAGCAACACCACGTGTTCGCCGAAGGCGACTGCACCGACCTCGGCGGGTCCAACCCGAGTGTGCTGACCTACAGGCGCCAATGGCGCCGCCCGGACGGCGGCGAGGACGTCGTGCTCTGCGTGAACAACCTGTCCAGGTTCTCCCAGCCGGTGGAGCTGGACCTGCACGAGTTCACCGGCCGGACACCGGTCGACTTGCAGGGCGGGGTGAGCTTCCCGGCCATCGGCGAGCTGCCGTACCTTCTCACGCTGCCCGGGCACGGTTTCCTGTGGCTCCAGTTGACGCTCGTCGATCCGGAGTCACCATGACAGGCAGCGAAGCGGGCTTCCGGCCGCGGGTCTTCATCAGCCACAGCGCCCACGAGCCGGAGACCAGGGAGCGGTTGCAGCAGATCGTCGAAGCCCTGACGGACCTCGGCTTCCACCCGATCGTCGACTACGAGCGCCTGCGCAACGGCGAAGACTGGTGGGCCGAGGTGAGCGCGGAAATCCGGTCGGCGCACGCCGTGCTCTTGCTCGTGTCGCCTTCGGCGCTCACCTCGACGCCGGTCCTGCGCGAAACCATCGTCGCGCTCGAGGACAGGGTCGACAACCGTGGCCTCAACCGGTTGTTCGTCCTCCGCATGGACGTGCGGGCGGCTGAGATCAGGGAAAGCCAGCTGGGCAAGGCCGGGCTGCACGACGTGCACGCCGACGCACTGCCGAGCGGGGAAGCGGTACGGGCGGTCCTGTCCCGGATCCTCGCGGACATCGATGCCTACCGCAACAACTCGTCGGAAGAACTCGAGGGCCGGCTCCGTGCCCAGCTGGAGCGGCTCAGCCCCACGTCCCTCGCGACAGCAGCCCGTGTCCTGGGCCTCGACCCCGACGCCGTGCGCGGAGCCGCGTTGATCAACAACCTCGCCCGCCGGTTGCTGAACTTCGACGGTCCTCCGCTGGACTGCGTGCGCCTGGTGCAGCGCTTCCTGGAGAAGGCGCCACCCCCGGCCGAAGACGCCGAACTGCTGGTCGACCTCCTGGTCGCCTCGGCGGCCCTCCCGGAGTCCGTTCGCGAGGACATCACCCGCGTGCTGGCCCACCCCGACCGGAAAGCCGTTGGCATCGCCGTCTCCCAAGCCCAGACCGGGCTCCTCTACCTGCGCCGCGCCTGCACGCAATGGCTGCCGTGGTACGCGTACTCCGCCGGATCGGTTTCCTCGGAAGCCCACCTGGAGCGCTTGCTCGGCGACGTTCGCGCGCAGTTGGTCGAACGACTCGGCTACCTGGACGAAAACCCGAACGACAGTGAACTGGCCACCGAGCTCGACGCCTACGAGAAGGCGAGCGGCCCGATCGCGGTCCTGGTGGCGGCCCCACCGGACCCGCGGCTGCTCCGGCAGCTCCAGGGCCGGTTCCCCACGTTGCTGTTCCTGTTCGTCGCCGGCAACGACCATCCGGCCAACCCCATGCCGGGCATGGTCTGGGTCCCCCCGCCCCTACCGCCCGACGACGAGCGGGGTTTGCTGCGCATCCGCAACCAGCTGCGCATCCGGCACAACCTGGTTGCGGCCGGCTGAGACCATTCGAGCCGGTAGTTGCAAGACTTCGAGGCTCCACATTGACGAGCTTTGAGTTTCATCAAAGAGAAGCTCAGCGACCGGTGGGTAGGCGAGACTGGCGCGAGCCCCACGCATGAGGTTCGTCAGCCTGAAACCTGGCAGGTGGGCCGCAAGCGCCAGGCCGCCTAAAGGGCCGGACTCGGTGCGGTTCGCTGCGGAACATCGCCTTCCCGCTCTCCGGTACGCTGGCCGCCGCAACCGAACGAAGCCCGGCGCCAGCGCTCGGGCGGCCGCAGTCTGCGCTACGGAAGTCGGGACATCGCCGCCACGATCGCCTCGAGAGATCGTTCGCGAGATTCATACCAGCGGATGTAATGAAGGTCTCGCAGCGTTCGCCCCGCACCAATCGGTACATCCGGGACACGAGTCTCATCGAGAAGGACCGGAATGAACCAACCACTGTCGACAGGCCGCCTCCGAAGCTGCTCGACAGCCAGTGTCAGCTCTTCGCGCATGTAGGTAGCAGATCGACTCTCCAAACTTCCGGAAAAGCAGCAAATGAACCCTGCTCCACCTTCGATCGCTCGCCGAATAGCCACCTTCCAATCATCACCGGGCAAGAGTTCATCGACATCTCGCCAGGTGCGCACACCAATTTTTTCAAGCTCACCGCAAAGCTGATCGACATCTTCCGAGTCTTCGCGAACGTAGGAAACGAAGACCTTGCGAGTACCCACGGCCAGCAATGCGCGAGCTTCGTTCGCCACGCGCCGACCACCCTCGGTAAGAGAAACGAAATTGCCAATCGTCATAGACAAGGTGCCACTGTCTGCTATCGTGTATTCTATCCCTTCGATGAGTTTCAAGTCAACTAATTCGAGAAACGCTTCGGGGTTGGCATCGTCGAACCACTCGGGATGGTCGAGCACCGAATGATCGGGACGACGATTGAGCAGGTCCACCAGGAGCTCTTTATGGTAGCCTTGGATGCGCAGAGCCGGATCCGAGAAGCGTCGATCGTCAGTCACCCTTGAACTCTATCGCTCGACGAAGGCGACCGTCGAGGCAGGAAACGCATCGCCGACCGGCGTCTTCAATTCTCGAGGCCGCGCCAGCTACCCGCGCGGCGACGGGCAAGCGTTTCTTCGTTGAGCACACGAGCTTGCTCGTGCTCGCCCAGGCTGGACAGGTCCAGCGCAAGGTTGGTGGCCGAGGTCAACGTATCCGGATGATCCGCCCCCAGCACGCGACGACGCCGCGCAAAAGTCTCCTCGTTCAGCACACGCGCCCTCTCATGCTCGCCGGCGTTCCACAGGGTCAACGCGAGGTTGGTGGCCGAGGTCAACGTATCCGGATGATCCGCCCCCAGCACGCGACGACGCCGCGCAAAAGTCTCCTCGTTCAGCACACGCGCCCTCTCATACTCACCAAGACTCCACAAGTCGACGGCGAGGTTGGTGGCCGAGGTCAACGTATCCGGATGATCCACCCCCAATGCCTCCGTGCGATGCCGACAGACACGTTCGAGGAGCGAACTCGCCGGCCGAGGTTCGCCTCGGGCGTGGAGGTAGGCGGCGGCGCGGTCGAGCAGCCAAACCACTTGCTCGGCGACCGAATCCACGTTCCGGGTGTGATCGGTAACAGCCAGGACATGGGGCAAAAGCTGTCGCCAGAGCGGCCCATCGGCCGGGCTCGCCCACTCCGTTCCCTGTATGGCGCCGGCGAGCAGGTGAACGACGACTGTGTCCCAGCAGCCATTGGGAGCCGGCTTGTCGCCACAGGTGCGCGCTCGGAGCAGTGCAGCTGGAACGCGGTGCAGTTGCAGGGTTTCGGTGGTGATGCGAGCGAGGCTCTGCCTGCGAAGTACGGCGGCGACCTCGGCGAAGGCGAGCGGGTCCGCAGCGACCTCGGCCAGCGACCGCGGGAGCGGACCGGCGTGGTCGGTGAACAAGCTGAGCGGAACAGGCTCCGGCGCCAGCCAACTCGCCACGGTCAGCAATTCCAGTGCCGCAGGGTGGTCAGTGGCGAGCCGGTCGAAGGTCAGCACCCAGGACGCTGCCAGTGACACCGGGTACCCACCGACCGGTTCACCGTGTGCCAGGACTTGTTCGGCACGCTCATCGAGCAGATCCAGATAGTACTGTGCGCTCCAGCCCGTTTCAGCCAGCAGAGCTGCCGCCTGGTCCACGGCCAGCGGCAGATCCCCCAGGGCTGCCGCGATCCGGCCGGCGTCGTCCTGGCCCAGCTGGGCAGCTCGGGAGCAGAGAACCTGGATCGATTCCGATCGGGTGAAGTCACCCATGGCCAAGGGCTTGGCCGTACCGTTCCAGTCTGGGTTGCGGGACGTGACGATGACGTGACCGCGGCCGCCCGGCAGGAACTTGCCCACGGTCGCCGGCTGGTCTGCATTGTCAAACACCAGCAACCACCGTTCTCGGCGCCGCAGCTCACCGAGCAGCCGGGCGAGTGCCACGTCACCACTATCTGTGGTGCCAGCCAGGCCGAGAGCACGGGCCAGTTCGGCGAGCCGGTCCGGAATCAACGCGATGTCAGCCGGTATCCACCACACCACGTCGTAGTCGTCGCCATACCGGTGCACATACTCCAGTGCGGCTGTGGTCTTGCCGACCCCGCCCATGCCGTGGACGGCTTGGACGATCGCCCGGTGGCCGGTTACGAGCGCGGTCCGCAGCGCCTCCAGCAGTTCTTCACGCCCGGTGAACTGCACGGAACGGGCCGGCACGCCCCACACCCGAAGGGACTGCGCCTCCGAACCCGGCCGCGGCAAACTGGTCAACGCGTGCAATACGGCGGTCTCAAGCTGATCAGGCGACGAGACCGTCGTTACAGTCAGCCCGCAGTCTCTCAGCCTTCGTCGGAAATCATCTTGGCGGCCTCCGTACTGGGTGTCGCGGAACAGCTCGGCGGTGCCCCCCGTGTCAGCATCGAGAAAGAACACCAGCCGGGGCAAACCGGCTTCGGCCGCGGCTTCGAATTCCAATTCGGTGTAGGAAAGCTCGGGGCGATCGCGCACCGGGGAGCCGTAGCGAAAACCCACAATGAGTACGAAAACATCCGCCGCGGCCACTGCTTCCTCGCACACTCGGGCAGAGGTCTCGTCCCTGGCCGGAAAGTACTTCATATCGACCGGCGTGTCACCCGCATGGTGGATAGCCGACTCGGCTGCTGCGACGAACGACCGCCCGGCTGGCAGCCGCCGCAGCTCCGAGGTGTGGCTGATGAATACCCGCCGCGCCGGGTTCTCCCCACTCACGTCATCCAGCATCCCAGGTCCCAGTTCAGCTCTCGGAGGCCGGGCCGGGCTACACGACCACTGCGGCGGTCCCGCATCGGCACCCAGCCGCCGACGAAACCGCAGAATACGCCGCCGCACCGCGACGCCCTGCGACCGGCGTGCTTGCCGCGACGTACGGTGCAGTGATTGCGCGTTCATTAACCTTGTGCGTAAGTTCCGAACCCCTCGGCTAGCATCGGCGGCAGGGGCCACGGTCGAGTCCGTCTTGCGACCGTTTCGGTCGGCCGAGTCCGGATCCGAGTTCTGGAGGACACAAGAAGCTTGGCCTGGGACCTGCGGGCAGCCACGATGATCTCATGACCGACCCCACCGTCACCCTGCTCTGGCGCCGGCAGAGCGTCTGGTCCCAGGCGGCCAGCCGGCTGAAGGCGCGCGTCTCACGTGCTCGGACGACCGCCCTCACGCTCACCATCACGGGGGCAGTGCTCGGAACGGCGTCAGCCGAGCTGCTCGAGGCCGCCGCCGTTCCGGGGCGGGTTCTCGCCGCCTGTTCCTGTATCGCCCTCGCGCTCGCCTCGTACGTCATCGCCGGAGCCGGACCGCAGGTGGTCCGGGATTGGACGCGCGCGCGATCAGTGTCGGAAGCGCTCAAGGCCGATGTCTACTGCTACCTCGCCGGGGCCGGGGCGTACCGAAGCGGGAACCGCGAGGCGATCGGGCAGCGGCGACTGGAAGAGCTGACCTCCTCAGCAGGGGACCTGCTCAAGCACGTCGCCGGGATCGAGCCCGTCCGGCGGCAGCTGCCGCTCGTGAACGGCATCGATTCGTACGCCGAAGAGCGCGTACTGAGCCAGCTCGAAACCTACTACCGGCCGAAGGCGCGCAAGATGGCCGAACGAGTGCGGTGGGGACGCCGGTTCGAGGTAGGGCTCGGGGCGTTCGCCGCCGTACTGGGTGCCGTCGTCGCAGTGTTCCCCGCCGCCGCGGTGTCAGCCTGGATCGGCGTGGTCACCACGGTCGCGACCGCGATCGCCGCGCACGTCAGCGCCGCTCGTTACGAACACCAACAAATCGAATTCACCCGGACGGCGGACGAGTTGGAGCGGCTTCTGGCCCGCCGTTCCAGCGCCAACGGCCTCGACGATGACGCCTTCGTGCAGGCATGCGAGCGCGTCATCTCCATCGAGAACGAGGGATGGATGGCAAAACTCGGCATCGACGAGGACGCGTAGACGAGATCAGCTAAATCAACCGGCAAGCTTCTCGCGCAGAGCGTCAACGAGACCTACCATCTGCGCGGGCGTGCTTCCTCGATACACGACACCGTCGGGGATATGGTCCGGCAACTTCCCGCAATCCAGCAGCAGAATCCGATCCGGGGCCTTGCTCGCCGCTTCTTCGTATTCGATCTGCGTCCAATATTTCGTTGCGTAGATCTCGGTACTGATCACCAGCACGTAGCGGCTGCTGACGCCGTAGGTGTTGGGCAGTATCTTGTTAAGGTTGGTGCCCCAGAGTGCCGCGTCTTCCTCGGGAGCGTAGAAGACCTTGAATTCGGTGCGCAGCCGCCGGTGGATCTCGCGGGCCAGTGTCTCGTCCTCGGAGGCGTAGGAGATCGCGAGGTCCCACTCCAGCTCGCCGGGGTCGCGGTCCAGGAACCAGTCGCTGAATAGCTTTGGCCCGGGCAGGAGCCGGTCGGCATCGAGCCGCAGCGCGCCAATGCTGCGGCCGAGGCGCGCGGCCTCGCGATGCCTCGACCACGGCTTCTGACGCAGTTGCGCACGGGTGACGCCGCCCGCGGGCAAACAGCGCAACAGGGCTCGACCGCCTTCACCGAGCTGCCGTTCCCATACTTGG
The DNA here is from genome assembly GCF_053586895.1 of Amycolatopsis sp. NPDC003731. Classification (NCBI taxonomy): domain Bacteria; kingdom Bacillati; phylum Actinomycetota; class Actinomycetes; order Pseudonocardiales; family Pseudonocardiaceae; genus Amycolatopsis; species Amycolatopsis sp. NPDC003731. The sequence goes on from NZ_JBSFNC010000226.1 coordinate 7,531, forward strand.
AACGTCTTCGACGCCATGTCGAAGACGTCGTCCTGCGCGTCTTCGAACGGCGTCCCGCCGTAAAGCGCCGCCAGCAGCCGCGTCGTGAGCCAGGCGTGGCCGCCGCACAGTTCCATCAGGCTGTCGACGTCGATGCCGGGCACGCCAGCTGCCAGCTTCTCGACCGCGTCGCGGTCCAGCGGGTCGATGAAGTGCGATTCCGCGGTGTTCAACGGTGGCGACCCTTTGTCCTCGGGGTCGCGGAACGACGCGAGTACCGGACCCCCGGCTAGCAGGATGGCGATGTCGTGGCGCAGATGGGTATCGTCCAGCCAACGGAGAAAGGCAAAGAAGCCTGGGCCCCATTGGGCGAGCAGGACCTTGTCGGCCTCGTCGATCACCAGGGCGAGCGGTGACGCGTCGCGCAGCGCGGTCGCGACCTCGTGCCGGGACGCGCTGTGGTGGGTCGTCTCCTGCTTCCCCGTCGCGATGCCCAGCAGCGCCCCGAGTGCCGCCTGCTCGGAAGTCAGATCCCAGCCACTCACGTCGGTGCGCAGCAGTGCACGGCCGACCAGATCCGGCGTCAGGTGCCGGGTGAGCGTCGTCTTGCCCGCGCGGCGCCCGCCGATGAGCAGGGTCGACCGGCCGTCACGCAGGCCCTCGGCCAACCGGGACAACGCCGCGTCCCGTCCGACGAACAGCTCCTGGGAAAGGAAGGGGTTCGGCATCCGGTCAGCACTCCTCGTCCCGGAGCCACGATCGGAAAAGTCCGATGTGGACTGAGTCGCCGATCAGGCCCTGCGCCCGGAGTGCCGCCCGCGCTGCGCGCTGCGCCGACGTCGGGACGAAGCCCGGGATCGGTCGGCCGAGTGCGAGATTCCGCACCACAGCCTGTTCTGCGGCGGTCATGAGCTGCCATAGGTTGTTGCGGAAGAAGAACCCGATGGCGTCGTCGTCGTACAGGCGGTCCAACGCGGCGGCCAGGTCGCTGCCGGTCAGGGCGTGCCTGTCCCGGCGTGCCCGGCTCGCCTCGGCAGCGATCGTTCGGATCAGCGACGGATGGCCGCCCGTCTTTTCGAACAGTTCACGCACGAAGCCTCCGGAAATCCGGTCGATCGCCATCGCCTGGCCGATGTCCCGGACCATCCGCTCGACGGCGTCGCGATCCAGGAGCGTCACCGGCACTTCCTGGAAGAAGGCGAAGAACGGGTTGGTGCCGGCCGGACCGAGGTCGTTGTCCCGGTTGACGCTGGGGCGGAGGTCGGCTCCGACGACCACGACGTGGCGCCGGTCGCTCTGCGCCAGCGCGCGCAATGCGCCGGTAGCCCGCACCCACTTCCGGGCCGCGTGGTCCTCGCCTGGCGTGGGATAGATCCGTTCCAGTTCGTCAAGGATGACCACTAGGTTCCGGACTGGTTTCCCTTGCGATCGCAGGTACGCTTGCCGGTCCTCCAGTGCAGCTTCCAGCTCCGTCGCGGTGGCCGGCGAAGAGGACACGAACGGCCAGTCCTCGTGTTCGGCGCGTCCCCAGTTGTCGAACGCGGCTTCCATGAGCTTGAACAGGCTGCCTGGCCAGTCCTCGCTGTGCCGGTCGAACCGCTGGAGGTCCACTACGCACACCGGCCGATCGGTCAGCCGCTGGCGCAGGATATTGAGCAGGCTGGTCTTGCCCACTTTGCGCAATCCGGTGATCAGGACGTTCTCGTCCCGGCGCAGGGCGCTGCCGATCGTGTTGAGCAGTAGGTCGCGACCGTACAGGAACCGTTCGTCGATCAGGGCGTTCTTCGTGTCGAACAGATTGTCCCGGTTGCCATAGTCGCGCTCGAGCTCTGTGAGGAAACCGGCGACGCGTTGGTCGGCGTACGCGGCCCGCAGCGACCTCGCGCTGACGGTGATCACCGGGGTACCGCTCAACCGCATCTCGTCAAGCGCGATCCGAGCGTGCCGCGGCAAGTCCGCGGTGTGCACGAAATAGCCGAGCTGCCCGTGCGACAGGTGGCGGGCGAACCGGTCGAGGTCGGCCGGGGCGGCGTCGTCGGAAACCCATACCGGGCCTGGCCACAGCAGCTCCGGAACCTCGTCGTCCATCTGCAGCGGCCGGTGGGCCGCCGCGAACGCGTCCCGCACCATGGGCGCCGCGCTCGCCATCTCGGCGTGCCGTCCATCGGCCGGCGGGCTCGTGGTCAGTTCCCGCCGGGCATCCACGGCACGGAGCACGCTGGTGGCCAGGGTATCCAGCGCGTCGGATGTGGCTGCGTCGAGCCGAATGCCCTGTCGGGAAAAAAGGGGAAGCGGGAAGCTCCGCTCCACGTCCGGCGACAGCGAGCCGACGGCGACGCGGATGGTCAGAGCATCACGACGCAGCGCCAGATCGATCTCGCTTCGCTGTTGCCGGTGCATTCCGCTCTCGGTGAGCAGGACTACCACCGCGTCGGACAGCTCCAGCTCGCGATCGATCGCCCCGCCGATTTTCGCCCCGGGCGCGATCGACATGCCCGCGGTGCGGACGACCATGCCGTTCGCCTGAAGCGCGTAAACGATCGCATCGGCGATGACTGTGTCGTTCGGCGAGTGGGAAAGGAAGATTCTCGGCGAGCCCTTTTCCTGGGTGGCGACGCTCTGCTCTGCGCGTCGGGTGTCCCGGTCGCTCGGCCGGAGCTGTCGCCGTCGAGCGGCTGTGAGGCGATCGAGGGCCAGCGCCTGCATGTGTTCGCCGAGTTGGCGCAGGTCGATGGCAAGGTTGGTCGCGGACGAAAGCGTGTCGGGATGATCCGAGCCCAACCGCCGGCGACGGCGGTCGAATACGTCCCGGTCTAGTTCCTTCGCCTCCTGGTACTCGCCGAGCAGGCGCAGGTCGATGGCAAGGTTGGTCGCGGACGAAAGCGTGTCGGGATGATCCGAGCCCAACCGCCGGCGACGGCGGTCGAGAACGTCTGTGTCCAGCCGCCGGGCCTTCTGGTACTCGCCGAGTCGGCGGTAGGAAGCGGCCAGGCTGCTCATTCTCACTAGCGAGGTGGGGTGGTCGGGATCCGAGAACCTTCGCGTCTCGGCGAGCAGCAGCTCGAGTTCTTCGGCGGCGCGCCGTGGCTCTCCGTTGTCGACCAGCCATTGGGCGAGGCTCGCGTGGGTGGCATGGGTGCCGGGGTGTTCCGGCCCAAGGATTCGCTTCTGGTCCTCGAGCAACTGAGCTAGCTCGGTGACCGCCGCGTCCGGATCGCCCGACCTGCCGCGCCATTGTGCCAGGTTGTGCCGCCCGGGTCGCGCTTGTGGTGGTGCCCCACCGGTCCCCTCGCGCTGAGCCCGCTGCACGCCGCCGGGTACCACGACCCGGACGACGAGCCCGG
>NZ_JBSFNC010000227.1:0-10665 GCF_053586895.1 Amycolatopsis sp. NPDC003731
AACGCCTGCGACATCTCCAGGCCCTGCATGTTCTTGAAACTGCCGTGGTAGACGACCTCCTGCATCGAGGGGTCGAAGAACAGCGTCAAGTACACCCCGGTCAGCAACAGGATGATGAAGCTGTACAGCGCGATCTCGCCCAGCAGGAACGACCAGTGGGTCGGGAACACCTTGTTCATCTGGTGCCGCAGACCCTTGGCCAGGTGATACCGCTGGTCGGCGTTGTTCGCGGCCTCGCCCAGCGCCTTCTCCACCGGGCTCGACCCCTTGGTCGGCGTGGTGAGTGAACTCATGACTTACGCTCCCAAAAGGCCGGACCGATGGCCTCGATGAAGTCGCCTCGCGCGATCAAGTATCCCTCTTCGTCCACCGTGATCGGTAGCTGGGCCAGCGGCCGGGTCGCCGGGCCGAAGATCGGCTTGGCGTAGTGGAGGGCGTCGAACTGCGACTGGTGGCACGGGCACAGGATGCGGTTGGTCCGCTGCTCGTACAGGGAGGTCGGGCAGCCGACGTGGCTGCAGATCTTCGTGTACGCGTAGTAGTCGCCGAAGTTGAAGTCCTCCTGGCCGGCCCGCTTGACCACCTTGGCGGCGTCGGTCGGGCGCAGGCGGATCAGCATGACCGGGTTGTCGACCCGGGTCAGCGCCTTGGCCAGCGCCTCCGCGTCGTTGCGCTCGGACTCGCGGAACGGGAAGACCGTCTCCATCGCGCCGGCGTCGAGGTCCTCGGCCTTGACCAGGGAGATCTCGGTCTCCTTGCCGTGCTCCACCTCGACCGGCTTGCCGGTGGCCCGGCGCATGTAGACCTTCTCGCCGGGGAAGTTCGGCTGCCAGCCGGTGTGCCACAGCGAGTCGCGGGACTCGCTGTCCTTCCACGGGTTCTTGATGAAGGACGCGACGGGCAGCGCGGCGGCCGCGAGGCCGAGCGCACCCGCACCGGCGATCGCCGAGCGCTTGATCAGCGAGCGGCGGGCGATGGTGCTGCGGTTCCCGGCGTCGGCCAGGTGCGCGAGGATCGTCGCGCGGTCGACCTCGGCCGACCCTTCGCCGCCGGCGTCGCTGCGCTGCTGCACCGCGACCTCGGCGGGCACGAACTTCTTCGTGTACAGGATCACGCCGATGCCCAGGCCGAGAATGGCCAGGCCGAGCGTGAGGCCGAGCATCGGGGTGTAGAGGCTGTACCAGAAGTGGGCGCTCTCGTTGTCCGGCGCCTCGTACTGCCACGGCCACCAGATCAGCGAGACGACGAACCCGATGCCGGCCAGCGCGGACAGGCCGAACCAGAACGCGACCAGGCGCTCGGCGCGCCGCTCCGCCCGGGTGCCCTCCACGGGCCACGGGGTCGGGTACTCGACGATCTCGACGCCGTCGAGCGCCCCGCCCAGCTTGACCAGCTGGTCCCGGTCCATCTCAGCCAGTTCCGCCTCCGACGGCGGCTTCGGCCCCTCGGCACTCATGCCTTCGATCCAATCCACAACGTCACGCCGATCAGCGCGGCGATCCCGACGATAAAGGCGATGACGCCCTCCGAAGCGGGGCCGACCCCGCCGAGGCCGTTACCACCCGGGTCATTGTTGCCGTCCGACACCGACTTCACGTAGGCGACGATGTCCTTCTTCTCCTCCGGCGACAGCTGCCGGTCGGAGAACTTCGGCATGTTCTGCGGGCCGGTGAGCATGGCCGTGTAGATCTGCTCTTCGCTGGCCGGGTCCAGGTTCGGCGCGTACTTGCCGGCCGACAGCGCACCGCCGCGGCCGGTGAAGTTGTGGCACGACGCGCAGTTGAGGCGGAACAGCTCGCCACCGCGGGCCGGGTCGTCGCCGCGCAGGGCCGCGCCCTTCTCGGCCGGACGCTGGACACCGCCGCCGTGCGCCTGGATGTAGGCGCCGACCGCGTCGATCTCGGCCTCGGTCAGCTTCGGCGGCTTCCGCTCGACCTGCGCCTCCTGGCGCGCGGCGGGCATGCGGCCCGAAGAAGTCTGGAAGTACACCGCGGCGTCGCCGATGCCGATCAGGCTCGGCCCGCGGTCCTGCACGCCCTCGAGGTTCGCACCGTGGCAGGCGATGCAGGTGTTGTTGTAGACCTGCTCGCCGAGGCGCAGCTGCGCCGGCGTGCCCTGGGCCTGCGCGGTCTGCGGCTCCGGCACGAGCAGGGCGTAGCCGGCGCCGGCACCCACCAGCGCGATGCCGAGCGCGAGCAGGCCGGCGAACCGCCTCCGCAGCTTCGACCGCGCGCGGTAGCGGCGCTCCGAGGATTTCGTGCTGGTGGTCATCTTGCGGCAACCCTTGCTGTCAGTTCAGGCCGATGGTGAAGGTGGTGGCGGCTGGGTGGACCTACGGAAGGAGGTAGATCACACCGAAGAGGCCGACCCACACGATGTCGACGAAGTGCCAGTAGTAGGACACGACGATCGCCGACGTGGCCTGGGCGGGCGTGAACTTGCTCAGTTTCGTGCGGATGAGCAGGTACACGAAGGCGACGAGCCCGCCGATGACGTGCAGGCCGTGGAACCCGGTGGCGAGGTAGAAGACCGTGCCGAACGGGCCGGACGGGATCGTCATCCCCTCTTCGACCAGGTTGTGGTACTCGTTGGCCTGGCCGCCGACGAAGATCGCGCCCATGATCAACGTGATGATGTACCAGCGGCGCAGCCCGTAGACGTCGCCGCGCTCGGCCGCGAACACGCCGAACTGGCAGGTCAGCGAGGACAGCACGAGGATCACCGTGAACGGGATCGCGTACGCCACGTTGAGGTGGAACTCCTCGCCGTGCAGCGGCGGCGGCCACTGGCCGGACGAGTTCTGCGCCTTGACGGTGAAGAACATCGCGAACAGTCCGGCGAAGAACATCAGCTCGCTGGAAAGCCACACGATGGTGCCGACACTGACCATGTTCGGCCGGTTCAGCGAGTGGACCCGCTGACTGATGGTGGGAGCTGCCGTTGTCACGCGTCGCATTATGTCCTCTCGCACCGCCGCTCCGCCGGGTGGGTCCACGGCGAGCCGTCTGCGTAACCGATCACACCGGATGCCCGGGAAGGTGAGAGCTACTCATGGGTTTACTCGACCGCCTGCTTGACCTGGTCAAGAAGCGGGAAACGCCCGGTCTGACGCTTGAGACGCCGGGGCTGGAGATCGTCGCCGAGGCCTTCGACCCGGCCGTCGCGGACTCCGCCGTCCTCGCCGGTTCACCCGACTGGGTCAGCACGGCGCCGGCCGTTCTGCGGCACCACCTGCTGTTGCCGCCGGACCGGGTCGACGAGGCGGCGTCGATCCTCGCGCAGGACGGCTACGAGCTGCGAGAACAGGCTCCGGACGGGGAGCTGACGCGGGTGCTCGCCGTGCGCGTCCAGGTGCTCGACGCCCTGCACTGCGCACAGGAGAGGTCCCGGATGGCCGGTCTCGCGCAACGATTGGGCGGCGACGCGCTGGGCTGGGACGCGCAACAGCCGGAGCCGACCGCGTGATGTCGGTCTCGGCCGATACGATCGGCGTGCGAGTCGTGCGGTGACGAGACGGAGGCGTGCTCAATGGGCGAGCGGTCGATGCGGGTCCTGGTGTTCAGCCACAAGCCGGAGGTGCGCGAGGCGATCGTGAACGCGGTCGGCCGCCGGCCCGCCGCGGACTTGGCGCGCGTGGACTACGTCGAGGCGGCCGGCATCGCGGACGTGCTGTCCGAGGTGGACGCGGGGAACGTCGACCTGGCGATCCTCGACGGCGAGGCGCAGCCGACCGGCGGCATCGGCCTCTGCCGGCAGCTGAAGAGCGAAATCACCGACTGCCCCCCGATCGTGGTGGCCGTGCGGCGCAAGGACGACCGGTGGCTGGCCACCTGGTCGCAGGCGGACGCCGTGCTGGTGCACCCGCTGGACCCGCTGACCGCCGCGGAGACCGTCGCCGACGTGCTGCGCGCGCGACGGGTCCCCGTCGTGAACGGCTGAGCCCGGTGACCACCCCGGTCCCCCGCACCTGGCCACCCCTGCTCAAGCAGCTCATCGCCGGCGTCGACCTCTCCGCGGAGGACACGGCGTGGGCGATGGACCAGATCATGAGCGGCGCGGCGAGCCCGGCCCGGATCGCCGGGTTCGCGGTCGCGCTGCGCGCCAAGGGCGAGACGCCCGAGGAGATCGCCGGCATGGCGGCCACGATGCTGGCGCACGCCAAGCGGGTCGAGCTGGACGGCCCGGCGGTCGACATCGTCGGCACCGGGGGCGACGGCTCCAACTCGGTGAACATCTCGACGATGGCGACGATCGTCACGGCGGCGGCCGGCGCGCCGGTGGCCAAGCACGGCAACCGCAGCGCGTCGTCGAAGTCCGGCGCGGCGGACGTCCTCGAAGCCCTCGGCGTGACGATCAGCCTGCCGCCGGAGGACGTCCGGCGCAGCCTCGACGAGGTCGGCATCGGGTTCTTCCTGGCGTCGGCGTTCCACCCGGCGCTGCGCCACGCCGGCCCGGTGCGCAGCGAGCTGGGCATCCCGACGACGTTCAACCTGCTCGGCCCGCTGACCAACCCGGCCCAGCCCGGCGCGGCGCTGATCGGCTGCGCGTACCCGGACAAGACCCGGGTGCTGGCGGAGACGTTCGCCCGCCGCGGCACCCGGGCCCTGGTGGTCCGGGGTGACGACGGCCTCGACGAGATCACCACGACGACGACGTCGACCGTGTGGGTCGTTTCGGACGGGGAGGTCACCGAGCGCAGCTTCGACCCGGCAGCGGTGGGCATCGCCCGCGCGACGGCGGAGGACCTGCGCGGCGGCGACGCGGCGGCGAACGCGGCGGTGGTCCGCGACCTGGTGGGCGGCAAGCCGGGCCCGGTCCGCGACGCCGTCCTGATCAACGCCGCGGCCGCGCTGGCGGCCTTCACGGGCTTCTCGGAGTCGCTGGAGGAAGACCTGCGGGCGGGCCTGACGCGGGCGGCCGAGGCCATCGATTCCGGCGCCGCGGCCGCGCTGCTGGACCGCTGGATCGCCTTCAGCTGACCCGCTGACCCCGCTCGCCCGCTCAGCAGCGGACGGTGGGCTCGGCCGCCGGGCCGGCCGGCTGTTCCGGCGCGGCGGCGGGCTTGCGGCCGCGCTGCGGGGCCAGCGCGGCCGCCAGGACCGCGAGCATGCCCAGCGCCTCCGGCCAGCTCGGGCGGTGGCCGTAGAACGCGATGTCCACCAGCACCGCCACCACCGGGTACAGGTAGGACAGCAGCGCCACCGTCGTGGTCGGCAGCTTGCCGATGCTCGCGTACATCAGCACGTACATCAGTGCCGTGTGGACGGTCCCGAGCAGGACCAGCCACAGCAGCCCCGAGGTCGTCGTGGGCAGGGGCGTGACGAGCAGCAGGGGTGCCAGCACCAGCGCGCCCACCGTCGTCTGCACGGCGGCCAGGAGGTGCGGGCGGATGTGCTTCAGCTGCTTCGCCACGAAGGACGCGCCCGCGTACAGCACGGCCGCGCCGAGGGCGAGGCCGATGCCGGCCAGCTGCACGGGTTTGCCGTCCTCGCCGTGGGCGGACAGCGAGATCAACGCCACGCCGCCGAACGCGATGCCGGCCCGGGCCAGGTGGCTCTTGGCGACCTTCTCGCCGAGGAACGCCGCGGCCAGGCCGACCAGAATCAGCGGCTGGGTGTGGTAGACGACCGTGCTGACCGAGATCGACGACAGCGCGTACGAGGCGAACAGCAGCACCCAGTTGCCGACCAGGAACAGCCCGCCCAGCACGGCGAGGCCGAGGTCGCGGCGGGACGGCCGCCAAGCCTGCAGCCAGCCGCGGGAGAGGCACCAGAGCACGAGCAGCGCGCCGCCGACGAAGCAGCGGGCGAAGGCCACGGCCGGGGCGGCCGCACCGCTCTCGAGGACGACGGCGCCGATCGTGCCGGACATCGCCATCGCCGCGGACCACTGGAGCAGCGGGCGGGTTTCGGAGTTCGTCATGCCGACCACGTTCGTCGCGATCGGCCGCGCCAACCAGTGTCAGAGATGACAACTGCCGCAAAACTTGTGACACACTGGCCGGCATGGACGTCACCCGGGTCGCGGTGGTGCTCGCCGACCGCGTTTCGCCGTTCGAGCTGGGCGTCGCGTGCGAGGTGTTCGGCACCGACCGCAGCGCCGACGGCATCGAGGGCTGGGACTTCGCCGTCTGCTCCCCGGGCGGGACCGCGGTCGAAAGCTGGTCCGGCTTCGGGCTGGCCGGCCTGCGGGACCTGGACTTCGCGGCGGCGGCGGACCTGCTGATCGTGCCGACGTGCGCGCCGCGGACCGCGCCACCGCCGGAGCCGGTGCTGGACGTCCTGCGCGACGCCGCCGGGCGCGGAGCGTGGGTGGCGGGGTTCTGCGCGGGTGTGTTCTCGCTGGGTTACGCGGGCTTGCTGGACGGCCGCCGCTGCACGGTCCACTGGGTGTACGAGGCGGAGTTCCGGCAGCGGTTCCCGGAGGCCGAAGTGGACCCGCAGGCGCTGTACGCCGACGACGGCGGCATCCTGACCAGCGCGGGCACGGTCGCGGCGGTCGATCTGTGCCTGCACCTGGTCCGCCGGCTGCGCGGTGTCGCGGCGGCCACGACGCTGGCCCGGCGGATGGTGGCGGCGCCGCACCGCGCGGGCGGTCAGGCCCAGTTCGTCCAGGCGCCGGTCCCGGCGACGGCGGCGGGCGACGACGCCGTGGTCGCGGAGGCTCTGGAGTGGGTGGAGCGGCGCCTGGACCAGCCGTTCACGGTGGCGGAGCTCGCCCGCCGCAGCGGCCTGGGCGAGCGGACGTTCCTGCGCCGCTTCTCGGCCGCGACGGGGACGACACCGCACCGCTGGCTGACCGAGCGCCGCTTGGACCGGGCCCAGGCTCTCCTGGAGGAGGGCGGGCTGTCGGTGGAGGACATCGCGGCGGCGTGCGGCTATGCCTCGGCAGCGGCGCTGCGGCACCAGTTCAGCCGCCTGCGGGGCACGAGCCCGTCGTCCTACCGGACGGCGTTCCGCGGCTGAAAACGAAACCGGCCGCCACGCGCTGAGCGTGACGGCCGGTTGCGAAGAGAACTCAGTCGTGCGACGGGCCGGTGTGGTACTCGAACACCAGGCCGCCGATCGTGATGAGCAGCGCGACCAGGGCGATCACCAGCAGCCAGATGTGGAAGAACGCCAGCGCCACGGCCGCGAGCGCCGCGGTGGCCGCCATGCCGATCGGCCAGTAGCTGCCCGGGCTGAAGAAGCCCAGTTCGCCCGCGCCGTCGCTGATTTCGGCGTCCTCGCGGTCCTCCGGGCGCGGCTCGATGCGGCGGGCGACGAACTGCATGTAGCTGCCGGCCAGGAACGCGAGACCACCGGTGAGGAACAGCGCGACGATGCCGACCGGCTCCGGGCCGTGGGTCGCGGCCAGCGCGGTCCACACCCAGTACACGGCCGCCATGAACACGGCGAAGATCGCCACGATGAAGAAGATGCGGGCTTCGACCTTCATGGTCTTTTCCTACTCCTTGTGTGCGTGCGGCGTCAGTTCGACGCGGTCCGCGCGGTGCGGTCGGTGTTGAACGGCTGGGTGGTGACCGCGTGCGGGGTGCACAGCTCGCCGCAGTTCATCTTCGCCAGCGCCTCGGCCGCCGTGAACGACTGGCCCGTCGCCGGGTTCGTCTGCTTGCGCAGCGCGATGTACTGGTCGTACTTGTCCGCCGACAGCGCGCGGACCTCGAAGTTCATTACCGAGTGGTAGGTGCCGCACAGCTCCGCGCACCGGCCGACGAAGGAGCCTTCGCGGTCGATCTTGTTCTGGAAGGAGCTGTCCTGGTTGTTCTTCTCCGGGTTCGGCATGACGTCCCGCTTGAAGTGGAACTCCGGCACCCAGAAGGAGTGGATGACGTCGGTGGAGACCAGGTCGTACTGGATGGTCTTGCCGACCGGGAGCACCAGCAGCGGGATCTCGCCGGACGAGCCGACGGTGCTGACCTGCTGGCCGTCCGCCTTCTTCGCGTTCTCGTCCTCGTACTTGAACTCCCAGTTCCACTGGAAGGCCACGACCTGGACCTTGACGTCCGGGTTCGGGATCTTGTCCAGGACCTTCGACTCCGTCGTCGCGGTGAAGAAGAACAGGACGCAGACCATGATCGTCGGGACGACGACCGTGAACAGCTCGAGCGGGATGTTGTACTGGAACTGCCGGGGCAGCTCCTCCGGCTCGCCGTCGGTGGTCTTCTTCTTGCGGTGGAACGTCGCGGTCCAGAAGATCAGCGCCCACACGATGACGCCGACGACCAGCGCGGCGACCACGGTCCAGGTCCAGAGCGTCCGCATCTGGTTCGCCTGCTCGGTGACACCGACCGGCCAGCCGAACCGCAGGATCTCGTCGCCGGAGCAGCCCGTCGCGGTCAGCGCGACCAGCACGGCCAGCGCGGCGACGCGCACGGTCCGCTTCCCCAGGGTGCGCTCGGGTTGTCCCACTGCGCCTCGCCCTTTCACCCAGAGCCTCCTACGACAGATCTTTGTGACAGCCGGACTCTAGCCGAGTTGGCCCATCCTGCTGACCAAGGGGTAACCATCGACGCGCGTGGTACTCGCCACGACCGCCCCGGCATACTGGGGCCTTCCCCCAGCCCGGTGAAGACCCTGAAGGTGTGTGAGTACCCGTGTGCGGCCTGCTTGGACTGATCTGCGCGACCGAGACCGGCGCGGCGAACGCGCGTGACGCCGTCGGGGCGGCCATGCGCTGCCAGCGCCACCGCGGCCCCGACGAGCAGGACACCTGGGCCGACGCCGAGGTCGTCTACGGCTTCAACCGGCTCGCCTTCATCGACGTCGAGCACGCGCACCAGCCGCTGGTCTGGGGCCCGCCCGAGGCGCCGGGCCGCTACACCATGAACTTCAACGGCGAGATCTACAACTACCTGGAGCTGCGGGCGGAGCTCGCCGAGCGGCACGGCGCGAAGTTCGAGACCGAGGGTGACGGCGAGGCCATCGTCGCCGGCTTCCACTACCTCGGCGCGGACTGGGTGAAGCGCCTGCGCGGCATGTTCGCCTTCATGATCTGGGACTCGCAGGAGAAGCGGGTCTTCGGCGCGCGCGACCCGTTCGGGATCAAGCCGCTGTTCTACTCGGCCGGCCCCGACGGCGTGGCGTTCTCCAGCGAGAAGAAGAGCCTGCTGGAGCTGTCGGACGTCCTCGGCGTCGCGCAGGAGCTGGACCGCACGGCCCTCCAGCACTACCTGGTCCTGCAGTACGTGCCCGAGCCCGAGTCGCTGCACACGGCGATCCGGCGCGTCGAGTCCGGGACGTCGTTCCAGGTGGTGCCCGGCGGTGAGGTGAAGTTCACCCGCTACTTCCACCCGCAGTTCAGCGCCAAGCCGGTCAACGGCCCCGCCGAGGCCGAGGAGCTGTACCAGCGCATCGCCGATGTGATGCGCGACTCGGTCGGCAAGCACATGATCTCCGACCCGGACGTCACGGTCGGCGCGTTCCTCTCGGGCGGCATCGACTCCACGGCCACCGCGACCCTGGCCAAGGAGCACAACCCGAACCTGATCGCGTTCACCACCGGCTTCGAGCGCGAGGGCTACTCCGAGGTCGACGTCGCCGCCGAATCGGCCGCCGCGATCGGCGTCAAGCACGTGGTCCGCACGGTCTCGGCGGACGAGATGATGGAGGCGCTGCCGCTCATCGTCTGGTACCTCGACGACCCGGTCGCCGACCCGGCGCTGGTCCCGCTGTGGTTCATCGCCCGCGAGGCCCGCAAGCACGTCAAGGCGGTGCTGTCGGGTGAGGGCGCGGACGAGCTGTTCGGCGGCTACACGATCTACAACGAGCCGATCTCGCTGGCGCCGTTCGAGAAGATCCCGGGCGGCATGCGGAAGCTCATCGGCAAGGTGTCGACGAAGATCCCCGAGGGCACCCGCGGCAAGGACCTGCTGCGCCGCGGCGCGCTCCCGCTGGAGGACCGCTACTACGGCAACGCCCGCAACTTCCGCGACGACCAGCTGCGGAACGTCCTCCGCACGTACCAGGAGGGCGTGGGCTTCAAGGACGTCACGGCGCCCTGGTACGACGTCTCGCGCGGCTGGGACCCGGTGGCCCGCATGCAGCACGTCGACCTCTACACGTGGCTGCGCGGCGACATCCTGGTCAAGGCCGACAAGGTGACCATGGCGAACTCCCTGGAACTGCGGGTGCCGTTCCTGGACGCCGAGGTGTTCAAGGTCGCGGCGTCGATCCCGCTGGACCAGAAGCTCGCCCACGGCACGACGAAGTACGCGCTGCGCCAGGCCCTGGCCAAGATCATCCCGGCGCACGTGCTCAACCGCCGCAAGCTCGGCTTCCCGGTCCCGATCCGGCTGTGGCTGCGCAACGAGATGTACGACTGGGCGAAGGGCATCATCTCGGACTCGAAGACCGAGGAGCTGCTGGACAAGAAGGCGATCCTCGCGCTGCTGGAGGAGCACAAGGCCGGCCAGCTCGACCGCAGCCGCCAGCTGTGGGCGCTGATCGTGTTCATGCTGTGGCACGGCATCTTCGTCGAGCACCGGATCAAGCCGGAGATCCCGGAGCCGGTCTACCCGGTGAAGCTCTGAGGTCTGCCGCGGCCGGTCGTGAGTGGTAACGGGTTCTAACCCGCCTAGCTTGACGACATAGCAGACGGCAACGGCCTCTTCGGTGTCCGGCATCGCGGCTCCTCCTTCAGTGCGGGCGGTCGGTGAGCGCACCC
>NZ_JBSFNC010000228.1:0-10664 GCF_053586895.1 Amycolatopsis sp. NPDC003731
GGTGGTGCCGGGTCAAGGCACGCTTTCCCGCCTTGACGCGGTACCACCGGCCGTAGTGACAATCGCGGCTTCGGGGTGGTGGGCACCCAGAACCGCCCAAGTCAGCGGCACCACCGAGCAGACCCGCCTCCACGAAGAACCGCCCGGTTTCGCGGCTTCAGCCCGCCCTCGCCCCCCAACAAACCCCCACCCACCACGGGGGGCGTCCCCAGTTCCACTCTACCGGCCCCCACCGACAAAACCCCAGCTCAAGGCCGGTTGTCCACAGGCGACCCGCATTGAGGACAACTCAGAGCAGCTCCAGCAGGAACGGCAGTTCCTGCGGCGCGTACCAAGCCAGCTCGTGATCCTCGGCGTCCCCCAGCGTGAACTCCGCATCCGGATCCCCCAGGTCAGCCGCGTCGATCACCGCCGCCGCCGCGGCCACCGCCTCCGCCGCCTCGGGGGCGTCCACGTGGATCGCCGCCACCGCCGACAGGGGGATCGGGCCGCCGATGCGGACCACCGGCGCGTCCAGGTCCGGACGCAAAGTCACTCCGGAAACGTCCGCCGACACCACCACCCGGCGCGGCTCGCCCTTCTCCTCCGCCGCGATCAGGCGCAACGAGGCCCGGGCCGCGTCCAGCAACGCCGCGTACTCGAGCTCCTCGTCCGACCCGCTCACGTACGCCTCGCGCAACGCCGGGGTCAGCGCGAACGCCGTTCCGCTGCGGGCGCGGAACTCCCCCGAGGTTTCGAGGTCGCGAAGCATCGCGATGGTCGCAGGCAGATAGACCCTCACCAGTGCGCACCCTTCAGCTCTTCCAGGGACTCTTCGATCATCCCGGCCACGAGATCCACGTCGAACGCGGCCTTGCGGTCGCCGTTCAGTCCGAAGTAGACGCCGCCGTGGTACGACGTCACCCCGATCGCCAGCGCCTGGGTGCGCATCAGCGGCATCACCGGGAACATCTCGACCAGTCTGGCCTCTCCCGCGTACATCGGCACCTGGGGGCCCGGTGAATTGGTCACCATGACGTTGAAGATGCGCCCGGACAGCGACCCCGCCGCCCGCGCGCCGAGCGAGTGGAGCGTAGCCGGGGCGAAGCCGCCGACCTTGAGCAGGCCGCGCGCCGCCACCGAACGGCCCGAATCGAGGTGCTCGGCCATCGCGTGGCCGATGTGCTGGAGCCGCAGGACCGGGTTCGGCTCGCCCACCGGCAGGTCCACCAGGTACGCCGCCACCTGGTTGCCGACCAGCCCCGGCGTCGAGTAGCCGGGCGTCTCGGCGTCGCGGACCGCCAGCGGCACCAGCGCGCGGATCGTCGTGTTCGGCGTCAGCTGGACTTCGCGCGACAAGAGCCATTCGCGCAGGGCCCCGGTGATGGCCGCGAGGACGACGTCGTTGACCGTGCCGCCGTGCGCCGCGCGGATCTTGCGGAAGTCCTCCAGCCGCGTGCGGACCACCGCGAACACGCGGCCGCCCGAGACCCGGACGTTCAGCGGCCCCGGCGGCGCCGGGCTGACCAGCGTGCGCAGCGTCGACGCCACCCCGCCGACCGTCTCGGCGAACTTGCCAGCCGCCGCGAAGGCGTCGTTCGCCGCCGACCGGACGTTCTCCACCACCTCGCCCGGCCGCTGGACGCCCTCGCTGATCGCGTCCAGCACCAGCTGGGTGCGGCTTGGCTCGCGGCGCGGTGTCCAGATGTCCTCGAACGGCTCCGGTTCGGCCGGCGCCGGATCGAGGATGAGCTGGCCGAGGTCGATCGTGCCGACACCGTCCACAACGGACTGGTGGGTCTTCGTGACCAGCGCCACCCGGTCGCCGGACAGGCCTTCGATGAAGTACGCCTCCCAGAGCGGCCGCTCCGGTGCCAGCCGCCGCGACATCAGGCGCGCGACCAGGTCGAACAGCTGCTCGTCACTGCCCGGCTGGGGCAGCGCCGAGCGCCGGACGTGGTAGTTCAGGTCGAAGTCGACGTCGTCCACCCACACCGGGCGCGCCAGGTGGCCCGGCACCTCCAGCACGCGCTGCCGGTACCGCGGCAGGTACGCGAGCCGCCCGCCGATGAGGTCGACCAGCTGGGTGTAGCCGAACCCGGACCGCGGCCGCTCGAAGATCGCCACGCCGCCGACGTGCATCGGGGTCGCGTGGTCCTCGACGTACAGGAACGAGGCGTCCAGCGCGGAAAGGCGGTCGGGCATGGGCCGATCCTTACACAATGGAAGACTGCGGGGTGTGGGTGATGAGTCGACGATCTCGCCGAAGGACCGGTTCCTGACCGTGTACGGCCGGAAGCCGGTGCTCGAGGCACTGGCCGACGACGGCCTGCGCGTGGACAAGGTGATCCTCGCCGACACCGCCCGCGGCCCCGGCGCCGCCGAGATCCAGCGCGCGGCGAAGGCCGCCGGCGTGCCGGTGCAGCGCGCCAGCGCTCACCGGGTCAAGGTGCTCGCCGGCAACGGCAAGCAGGATCAAGGGGTGCTCGCCGACGTCGTCGCCCCGCGGATGCGAGCGCTTTCCGCGGCGCTGGCCGACCGGCGCCCGCCGTCGCGGGTGCTGCTGCTGGACGGCATCACCACCCCCGCGAACGTCGGCATGATCCTGCGGACGGCGACCGCGGCCGGGCTGGACGGCGTGATCGTGCCCCGGCGCGGCGTCGCGGCGCTGGACCCGCTGGTGGTCAAGGCCTCGGCCGGAGTGGCGTTCCGCGCGCCGGTGCTGCGCTGCGGCTCGGCGCGCGAGGCCGCCGAGCTGCTCACCGAAGCCGGCTACGGGCTCTACGCGCTGGGCGCGTCGGCGCGCACCACGGTGTTCGACGTCGACCTGCCGCAGCGCGCCGCGTTCGTCCTCGGCGGCGAGACGGCCGGGGTCGGGCCGGAGGTCGGCGAGCTCGTCACGGAGTGGCTGTCGATCCCGATGCCGGGCGACGTCGAGTCGCTGAACGTCTCGGCTGCCGCCGCGGTGGTGTCGTTCGAGCTGGTCCGCCGCGCGCGCTGACCCTCAGCCGGTGGGGAACAGCACGGCGAGTTCGTCCAGCGTCTTGCTGACCGACCGGTGGTGCACCCCGACCATGCCCGCCTGGACGGCGCCGCGGATGTTCGTCGCGGAGTCGTCGACGAACGCGCAGCGCGCGACCGGCAGCCCGAGCCGGTCGGCCGCGATCAGGTAGACGGCCGGATCCGGTTTCGCCACGCCGACCTCACCGGAAAACACCAGAGCGTCGAAATAGTCGAACATGGTGTTCTTGACCTCGTCCGACGCGCCGGGAGCGTTGGACAGCAGCGCGGTGCGGACGCCCCGTTCGCGCGCGGCCGCCAGGTAGTCGTAGAACCGGCCGGCGTCAGGGTCCGTGAGAACTCCGGCGAAATCGACCAATAACCCTTTCAGCACGCGGCACACAATAGCCGGGCGCGTTGTGACGTGTCCCGCAGAGTGGCCCACCTACCGCATCCGGCGGCCGGAATCCACAGTTCGGCGGTTTTCGCCCGAATCGAGCGATTCCCGGTTCTTTTCCGGCCCGTTCTCGCCTCTAAGCGAAAGCCGAGTCAGGGAGGGCAGGAAATGATCGAGGAACATCGGTTGCGGACGTTGATCGACTGCGAGGTGCCGCGGCGGGCGGACGGTCGGCAGGTGCCTCAGCGGGAGGAGGAACGCGCGCGCTGCCCGGCGCCGAGACA
The DNA here is from genome assembly GCF_053586895.1 of Amycolatopsis sp. NPDC003731. Lineage (NCBI taxonomy): Bacteria > Bacillati > Actinomycetota > Actinomycetes > Pseudonocardiales > Pseudonocardiaceae > Amycolatopsis > Amycolatopsis sp. NPDC003731. Next base: position 3,661 of record NZ_JBSFNC010000228.1, read on the forward strand.
GGGCGAGGCGGGCGAAGTCGGCCACCTGCTGAACATGCTGCTGGAGGCGTACGACGGCCGCCGACCGGCGGCGCAGGTCCGCGCACTGGTGGCGCCGGAGGTGTTCGCCGGGCTGGCCGGACCTCGCCGGCCGAGGCCCCGGCACCGGACGCAGACGATCCACACGTGCAGCCCGGCACCGGACGTGGTGGAGGCCTGCGCCCGCGTGGAGGCGGACGGCCGTTCGTTCGCCCTGGCGGCGAGGTTCGTGCGGACGCCGGTGGGGTGGCGGTGCGAGCGGTTCGCGCTGTTGAAGCCGCAGCCCCCGGCGAACCCGCTGCGGCGGGCGGCTTGAGGTGGGGTGTTGGGGGCCGCTCGCCGCCGGAGGCCGGTTGGGGCCTCTGGCTGGTCGAGGGACCTGCGCCGCGTCGTGCTGACGCGGCGCAGTCCCTGGTCAGGCCTGGTGGCGCGGGCAGCCGGGCCAGGGCTAATCGCTGCTGGTCACCGGGAGGCTCGACAAGCCGCGCAGGGTTGCCGTGGGATTCCAGGCCGGTGTTCCCGTCAACCTCAGGCCTGGGCGGCGGCGGGCCAGCTCGCGGAAGGCGATCCGGGCCTCCAACCTCGCCAACGGCGCTCCCAAACAGAAGTGGATCCCCTGGCCGAACGCCAGATGCCGGCCGGGCTTCAGCGCCGGGTCGAAGGAGTCCGGGGAAGGGCCCGTGGCCGGGTCGCGGTTGGCTGCTCCGATCACCACGATCACCTGGCTACCCTGCGGTATCGGCAGGTCCGCCAGCGTCGTGTCGCGCAGGGCCGTTCGGGCCGTCAGCTGGGCCGGCGAGTCGTAGCGCAGGACCTCCTCCACCACGCGCGCCGCGTTCTCGCCGTCCGCTCCCAGGGACTTCAAGCCCTCCGGGGAGCGCAGCAGCGCCAGTACGCCGTTGCCGATCAGGTTCGTCGTCGTCTCGTGGCCGGCGATCAGCAGGAGCGTCAACGTCACCAGGAGCTCGCCCTCGGTGAGCACGTCGCCCGCGTCCGAGACCGCCACCAGCGCCGACAGCAGGTCGTCGCCCGGCTCGCGCCGGCGGTCGGCCGCCAGCTCGCGGAAGTACGCGACGAACGACTGCCGTGCCCTGACCGCCGGTTCGAGCGTGTCCGGGGGCTGCAGGAATGGCGGGTCCAGGGCCCGCGCCATTGCGTGCGACCACTCCGCGAAGCGATCGCGGTCGTCCAGTGGCACGCCCAGGAGTTCCGCGATCACCTCGACCGGCAACGGCTTCGCGAACGCCGTCATCACGTCGAACTCCGCCGGCGCGCGGTCGATGAGCGCTGCCGCGAGTTCCTCGATGCGCGGCGCCAGCTGCTCGACCATCCGCGGCGTGAACGCCTTCGCCACCAGCCGCCGCAGGCGCGTGTGGTCGGGCGGGTTCAGCGACAGGAACGCCCGGACCACGCGTCCCGATTCGTCGACCGGCTGGTCCGGGAGGCGGTCCGCCGGGTCGAGGTACTCGGGTTCGGGGTGCCCGAACGCCGGGTCGCGCAGCACCTGCGTGGCCTCGGCGAGGCCGCTGACCACGAACATCCGCTCCGCGAGGGCCGCCACCGGGCGGGCCTCGCGCCAGCGGCGGTAGTGCGGGTACGGGTCCGGCCGCCGCTCGGCGCCGAACAGCGCGAAGAACTCCTGTGGATCTGCCGACGTCACAAAACCCCCATCAACGAAACCGGGGCGCGCGGATCTCGCCGCGCGCCCCGATCGACACCCGTGTCAGCGACGCGGGCCCTTCTTGCCCTTCTTGGCGGCGTCACGCTGGGCGGCACGACGGTCGCGACGCGTACCGCCGGCGCCACCGCCCGCGGCCTGCGCCCCACCTTCGGCGTGGGACTCGACCTCGCCGTCCTCGCCCGGACCGGACAGCATCATGCCCGACTGCTGGCCACCGCCGCCGAGACCCTTGCCGCGCAGGGCGGCCGGGACGGACTCGGTGTCGGTCGTCGGCGGCTGCGGCGGCGCCGGACGCGCGTGGCGGCCTTCGGTCGCCTGGCCGTTGCCGGTCGCGACACCCGTCGGCAGCGCCGAGGCCTCCTCGGCCGGGGGCGCCTCGGCGCGCTCGACCTGCAGGTTGAACAGGAAGCCGACGGCCTCCTCCTTCAGCGAGTCGAGCATCGCGCGGAACATGTCGAAGCCCTCGCGCTGGTACTCGATCAGCGGGTCGCGCTGCGCCAGCGCCCGCATGCCGATGCCCTGCTTGAGGTAGTCCATCTCGTAGAGGTGCTCGCGCCACTTGCGGTCGAGGACCGTCAGCATCACCTGGTGCTCCAGGGTCCGCATGCCCTCCGGGCCGACGAGCGCGTTGATCTCCTCTTCGCGCTGGTCGTAGGCGCGGCGGGCGTCTTCGAGCAGCGCCTGGCGCAGGCCGTCGGCGTCGAGGTCGCCGTCGTCCATCAACTCGTCCCAGGTCACCGAGACCGGGTAGAGCTGCTTCAGCGCCGACCACAGCTTCTCGTGGTCCCAGTCCTCGGCGTAGCCGTTGGCCGTCGCACCGTCCACATAGGCGTTGACGACGTCCTCGAGCATGCCCTCGATCTGGTCGCGCAGGTTCTCGCCGGCGAGGACGCGGTGGCGCTCGGCGTAGATCACCTTGCGCTGCTCGTTCATGACCTCGTCGTACTTGAGGACGTCCTTGCGCTGCTCCATGTTGATCTGCTCGACCTGGGTCTGCGCGCTCTTGATGGCCTTGGAGACCATCTTGTGCTCGATCGGCACGTCGTCGGGCAGCCGCATGGTCGTCATGACGCGCTCGACCATCGTCGCGTTGAAGCGGCGCATGAGCTCGTCACCGAGCGAGAGGTAGAAGCGGGACTCGCCCGGGTCGCCCTGACGGCCGGACCGGCCGCGGAGCTGGTTGTCGATGCGGCGCGACTCGTGCCGCTCGGTGCCCAGCACGTAGAGCCCGCCGGCCTCGCGGACCTCTTCGCCCTCGGCCTTCGACTCCGCCTTGACCTGCTCGAGGACCTCGGGCCACGCGGCCTCGTACTCCTCGGAGTGCTCGACCGGGTCCAGGCCGCGCTCGCGCAGCACCTGGTCGGCGATGAGGTCGGGGTTGCCGCCCAGCACGATGTCGGTACCGCGGCCGGCCATGTTCGTGGCGACCGTGACGGCGCCCTTCTGGCCGGCGCGCGCGACGATCAGCGCCTCCCGGTCGTGGTGCTTCGCGTTCAGCACCTCGTGCGGGACGCTCAGCTTCACCAGCAGCTTCGACAGGTGCTCGGACTTCTCGACGCTGGTCGTGCCGACCAGCACCGGCTGGCCCTTTTCGTGCCGCTCGGCGATGTCCTCGGCGACGGCCTCGAACTTGGCCTGCTCGGTCTTGTAGATCAGGTCGGCCTGGTCGACGCGGATCATCGGCCGGTTGGTCGGGATCGGCACCACACCCAGCTTATAGGTCTGGTGGAACTCCGCGGCCTCGGTCTCGGCCGTACCGGTCATGCCGGACAGCTTCTCGTAGAGGCGGAAGTAGTTCTGCAGCGTGATCGTCGCCAGGGTCTGGTTCTCGGCCTTGATCTCGACCTTTTCCTTGGCCTCGATCGCCTGGTGCATGCCCTCGTTGTAGCGGCGGCCGTGCAGGATGCGCCCGGTGAACTCGTCGACGATCATGACTTCGCCGTTGCGGACGATGTAGTCCTTGTCCCGGTGGAAGAGCTCCTGGACCTTCAGCGCGTTGTTCAGGTACCCGACCAGCGGGGTGTTCGCGGCCTCGTACAGGTTGTCGATGCCGAGCTGGTCCTCGACGAACCGGACGCCCTTCTCGGTGACGGCGACGGTGCGCTTCCGCTGGTCGACCTCGTAGTGGTACTTCGAGTTGATCAGGTTCGTCTTCTCGACGCGCTCGCGCGACCCCATCGTCGTGGTGTCGATGCCCTGCATGAGGGGGGCGAGCCGGGCGAACTCGACGTACCAGCGCGACGACTGGTCGGCCGGGCCGGAGATGATCAGCGGCGTCCGGGCCTCGTCGATGAGGATCGAGTCCACCTCGTCGACGATGGCGAAGTTGTGCCCGCGCTGCACGCAGTCGTCGAGGCTCCACGCCATGTTGTCGCGCAGGTAGTCGAAGCCGAACTCGTTGTTCGTGCCGTAGGTGATGTCGGCGTTGTACTGGGAGCGCCGCACGTCCGGCTGCTGCTCCGACAGGATGACGCCGACCTCGAGGCCGAGGAAGCGGTGGATGCGGCCCATCCACTCCGAGTCGCGCTTGGCCAGGTAGTCGTTCGTCGTGACGACGTGGACGCCCTTGCCGGGGATGGCGTTGAGGTAGGCGGGGAGGACGCAGGTGAGCGTCTTGCCCTCGCCGGTCTTCATCTCGGCGACCTGGCCGAGGTGCAGCGCCGCGCCGCCCATCAGCTGGACGTCGAAGTGGCGCTGGCCCAGCACCCGCTTGGCCGCTTCCCGGACGACCGCGAAGGCCTCCGGGAGCAGGTCGTCGAGGGATTCGCCGTCGCCGTTCCGCTTGCGGAACTCCTCGGTCTTGGCCCGCAGCTCGGCGTCGGTCAGGTCCTTGACGTCGTCTTCGAGGGTGTTGATGTGATCGGCGATGTTGCGCAGCCGCTTCACCATCTTGCCCTCACCCGCGCGGAGCAGGCGGTTCAGCACCATCCGGTCGACCTCACTAGCTGAATATGAGCGCGCCCAGGCCGGTCCCGGGCAGGTTCTCCCGCGGTGGCGGCCGTGTTCGGCACCACCTTCCCACCCCCATCGTAGGGAACGGTGGCCCTCGTGTGCACACGCCGTAGGTTCTGACGTGCGGAGGGCCCGCACGCGAGCGCGTGCGGGCCCTCCGGCTGACCTCCCTTGTACCCGGCTCAGCCGAGCCGGATCACGCCGTAGTCGAAGCCTTTCCGCCGGTAGACCACGCTGGGCCGGCCCGCGTCGGAGTCGTTGAAGAGGTAGAAGTCGTGGCCGACCAGCTCCATCTCGTAGAGAGCCTGGTCCACCGTCATGGGCTCCGCGGTGTGCTGCTTCTCGCGAACGACGCGGCCGGGCTGGTGACCCAGGTCGTCGTCGGCCCAGCTCTGCTGCTGGGGCAGGTGGAATTCTTCGGCACTCGCGAAGCCGTTCGCCTGCGGTTCGGCTTCGGGTGCGTCCAACACCGCGGTACGCGCGGCGGGACTGGCTGCGGCCGGGGATCCACCACCCGGCAGTGCCGAGGTCGCTTCGGCGACCGATTCCGGGCGGCTGCGGCCGTAGTGCACGCGCCTCCGGTCGTGTGTCCTCCGCAGCCGGTTTTCCAGCTTGGTGACTGCGGAATCGAGCGCCGCGTAGAAGTCGGCGGCACACGCTTCAGCGCGTACGGCCGGGCCCCGCCCCTTTCCGGTGATTTCGACGCGCTGGCAGCTCTTGGCCTGGCGCCGGTTGGGTTCGTGGAACAGTTCCACGTCGTACCGGATGACTTTCCTGTCGTAGCGCTCGAGCCGGGCCAGCTTTTCGCTGACAAGCGCCCGATAGTGGTCGGGCACCTCCACGTTGCGGCCCTTAACGACGATGTCCATACACGACCTCCCTCGCTGAGATGACTGCGAGCTGTTGTGTTCACACACGGCGCCGGTATTGCGGGGACGTAAGCCCGGATCGCGGGCTGAGAAGGAACTCGGAAACGGTGGACGACGTCTCGTTCCGGTGACCGAGCGCGGACTCAGCGCACCTCCGGCGCCAGGGACATGGGCTCGTCACCTCCCTGCCTGCGGGGATTGCTGATTGCGGAGCACGTTAGCTTCCTCACGCCCGTTACAACAGCCCCCGAGCCGGGGGATGTCAGGGGATGGGACTCGGTCACCCCGCGCAGTGATCGCGAAGTGGGCACCGCAAAACACCCGCTGGTCGGACGCGCCGCTGTCGCCGTGCTGTCACACGGACGGCGCATCGCTGCCTCCTGCTGGACGCCGAGGGTGACAGCCCGGTCTCCCACAGCCGCCACCCCGGTGGAGTGGTGCGGCGGCCGAGTGATCGTGATCGACACCCTCATGCCCGGACAACGGGCGCCGGTCCCTCCGCGTTCCCGGTTGTTGTCACTCGTGTAGGTGACGCCGGGTTCACCCGGGCGCGAGAAGTGCGATATTGGCTGGCTTTTTGCGGGCTGAGCTGGGGCGAGGTGGTTTGGGCGGTGTTTGATCGAAGTGAGCCCGCGGAACCGGTACCACCCTTTTTGATCTGTGCGCTTTGTTCTTTCAGCCGGCCGCCAGGAGGGTCAGGACGGCGGAGACGGTGAAGCCCGCCGCCGCCAGGGCCCGGGTGCAGGCCGCGGCGGTGGCGCCGGTGGTGATCACGTCGTCGAGCACCACGATGTCGACGCCCGGAGGCGGGCGGCCCGCTTCACGGAACTTCAGGCGGCCGGCGAGGTTGGCGGCGCGTTGCTCGCGAGTCAGGCCGACCGCGTCGCGGGCTGCGCCGGCGAGCTCCAGCGCCGGAGCGACGGTGACGGGGACGCCGCGAGCGGCCAAGACGGTGGCGGCTGCTTTGGCGAGGCGCTCGACGTGGGGGCCACCGCGTACCCGGGCTGCCGATGGGCGGCTGGGGGCCGGGACGAGGCAGATCGGCCGGGTGGAGAGGTGGGGCGGGGTCTTGAGGGTGGGCCGCGTCGGAGCCGGGCGGGTGGCGGCCGACAGACGCGCGAGGGCGGGATGAGCACCGGCCGGGTGGGGGTGAATGGCGCCGGGCCACGCCGGTGCGCCGGCCAGCCGAGCCCGCGCACGAGCCGGCCACGCCAGCAGGCGCCGCGGCCCGGCCTGAGGATGCGCCGGCCACGCTGACGGCCCGCTCGGCCAGGTCCGAGCATGGGCTGACCACACCAGACGCCCACCCGGCCGAGCCCGCGCACCATTCGGCCGCGCCGAGGGATGCGGCGGGATCGCGGCGGCGACCTGCGCGGCGGGGTCGGGGTTGCCCGAGCCGCGCGCCGGAGCGAACCGAGGTTCGGCCTCGCGAGCGTGAACGGCACCGGGCCAAGCCGGCGCGCCACCCGGCCGAACCCGCGCAC
>NZ_JBSFNC010000229.1:0-10546 GCF_053586895.1 Amycolatopsis sp. NPDC003731
GGCCCGACGGGTCGAGGATCGTCCAGTTCGCCCCCGCGCGCAGCGTCTTGTAGCGGCCGCAAAGGTCAGGCGGCGTTGAAGGTGTCGGGGTCCGGGCCGGTGCGCTCGCCGCGGTCCAGCGGGGTCAGCGACTCCATCTCCTCCTCCGTGAGGGTGAACCCGAACAGGTCGAAGTTTTCCTCGATCCGGGACGGCGTCACCGACTTCGGGATCACCACGTTGCCCAGCTGCAGGTGCCAGCGCAGCACGATCTGCGCCGGCGTGCGGCTGTGCTTCACCGCGAGTTCCGCGATCACCGGGTCGCCGAGCAGGCTGCCGCCCTTGGCGAGCGGGCTCCACGCCTCGGTCGCGATGCCGTGCTTCGCGTCGAACTCGCGGAGCTCGCGCTGTTGCAGGTACGGGTGCAGTTCAACCTGGTTGACGGCGGGAGCGACGTCGGCGGCGTCGAGCAGGCGCTGCAGGTGCGACGGCTGGAAGTTGGAGACGCCGATCGCGCGGACCCGGCCGTCGGCGTGCAGCTTCTCGAACGCCTTCCAGGTGTCGAGGTACTTGTCGCGCGCCGGGGTCGGCCAGTGGATCAGGTAGAGGTCCAGCTGCTCCAGGCCGAGCTTGGTCATGCTCTCGTCGAACGCCTTGAGCGTCGAGTCGTAGCCCTGGGCCGAGTTCCACAGCTTGGTGGTGACGAACAGTTCGTCGCGGGCGATGCCGGACTCGGCGATCGCCTGGCCGACACCCTTTTCGTTGCCGTAGACGGCCGCGGTGTCGATGCTGCGGTAGCCCGCGTCGAGGGCGGCCTTGACGGCGGTGGCGGTCTCGTCGTCCGGGACCTGGAACACGCCGTAGCCGAGCTGCGGCATCCGCACGCCGTTGGAGAGTTCGATGACGGGCACGCTGGTCACGAGGGGTCCTTTCGGTGGGTGGTTCATCGGGCGAGTACCCGTTCCCCGGCTGCGAAACTAGCCGGATTCCGGCGGTCGAGCAGTCCGGAGACGAGTGCCACGGCGAGGCCGGCCGCGGCGAGCACGGCGCCGATCCAGTTGGGGGCGGTGTAGCCGAGGCCGGCGTCGATGGCCTGGCCGCCGAGCCACGCGCCACCGGCGTTGCCGAGGTTGAACGCGGCGATGTTCGCCGCCGACGCCAGTGCCGGGGCGCCCTCGGCCTTGGCCAGCACGCGGGCCTGCAGCGGCGGCACGGTGGCGAAGCCGGCCGCGCCGAACAGCGCGATCGTGATCGCCGCGGGCACCTTCGCGTGCGCGGTGAACACGAACGCGACGAGCACGAGCGCGAGGGCGGCGAGGATGACGTAGAGGCTGGGCATCAGCTTGCGGTCCGCGGCCCTGCCGCCGAGCAGGTTGCCGGCGAACAGGCCGGCGCCGAAGAGCACGAGCAGCCAGGTGACGGCGCCGCTGGAGAAGCCCGCGACCTCGGTCATCATCGGGGCGATGTAGGTGAAGGACGCGAACACCCCGGCGAAGCCGAGCGCGGTCATCACCAGCGCGAGCCACACCTGCGGGCGGCGGAACACGGCCAGCTCGCCGCGCAGGCCGGCCCCCGGTTCGGGTTCCTGGTGCGGCACCAGCGTCAGGATGCCGATCGCGCCGGCGACGCCGAGCGCGCTGACCACCCAGAACGTCGAGCGCCAGCCGAAGGCCTGGCCGAGCGCGGTGCCGGCGGGCACGCCGAGGACGTTCGCCACGGTCAGCCCGGTGAACATCAGCGCGATGGCGCCGGCCTGCTTGGCCGGGGCGACCAGCGACGCGGCGACGACCGAGCCGACGCCGAAGAACGCCCCGTGGCTCAGCGCGGCGACGACCCGGCCGGTCATCAGCAGGCCGTAACCGGGGGCGAGCGCGGAGAGCACGTTGCCGGCGATGAACAGGCCCATCAGGGCGACCAGCACGGTCTTGCGCGGCACGCGCGAGGCCAGCGCGGTGAGCAGGGGAGCACCGACGACGACGCCGAGCGCGTAGCCGGAGATGAGCAGGCCTGCGGACGGGATCGAGACGCCGAAATCGGCCGCGACCTCGGGCAGCAGGCCCATGATCACGAACTCGGTGGTGCCGATCCCGAAAGCGCTGATCGCCAGTGCGAGCAGAGCGGCGGGCATGGAACTTCCTTCTTCCCGGAGTAGACTGAGGGCGTTGGCAACTACAAGCGTCCGAGATAGTTGCACACGCGGGTTATTGCACAAGCTTGCGACTTGCCGGGCAGTCTGCGCAAGCCGGGAAGGGGTGAACCGTGTCACTGGACGACGACGCCGTCGAAGCACGCGCGCAGGGCTGGCGAACGCTGGCCGCGCTCCACGCGCGGATCGAGGACCGGCTGCAGCGTGCGCTCGAGCGCGACCACGAGCTGTCGGTGAGCGAGTACACGGTCCTGGACGTCCTGGCTCGCCAGGACGGCTTCCACCTGAGGATGAACCAGCTGGCGAACGCGGTGGTCCTCAGCCAGTCGGCAACAACGCGGCTGGTGGCCCGCCTGGAGGGGCGGGGGTTGCTGGCCCGGTACCTGTGCGCGGACGACCGCCGGGGGATCTACACGGAGGTGACACCGGCGGGCCAGGCGCTGCTGACGGCAGCGCGTCCGACGCACGATGCGGCGTTGGCGGAGGCGCTCGGGGAGGCGGAGGCGCGGCCGGAGCTGGCGCCGCTGGTCGGGGCGCTCGGTGCGTTGAGTTTCGGCGGGGCTGCTTCTTCCGCCTGAGGGTGCTCGCCCGCGATGGGGCGTTGCGGCGGTGGCGCGCGCCCGGCGCACGACACCGCGCTGGAAGGCGCTCGGTTTCTGCGGGACCCGCTTCTGGGCGACGGTGATCTCGAATGGATTACTGCTGTGGGGGTACCGATCTGGCGCGCCGTGGTCAGCCCGAGCGGCTTCCGCCTGACGGTGATCTCGAATGGCGTAACCGCTGCAGCGGAACCGATCCGGCGCGCCCGCAATTAGCCCGGTCGGTGGCGCTCTGTCCGCCATGTTGTCCGCGCAGTGCGGCCGGTATGGGCGTTTCTGCCGGTATCGTGCCAATGGGGGCTGACGGCGTCGAGCCGTGGAGTTCTTGCCGCTCAAGGAAACCCAGTACCGCCGCGCCGGCCGGGGACATGGCCGGCGCGTGATCTCGCTGTGTGGACCCGCTGCTGACCGGGGCGGGCTGGACCGGGGAACTGGAGGAACCATGGGGAAGCTCGGTGTCTGGCTGATCGGGGCCCGCGGCTCGGTGGCCACCACCGCCGTCGCCGGGGCGGCCGCGCTGCGGGCGGGGCTCGCCGCGCGCACCGGCTGCGTGACCGACCTGCCGGACTTCGCCGGGGCCGCGCTACCGAGCCTGGGGGACCTGGTCTTCGGGGGACACGACGTCGTCGGCACGCCGCTGGTCAAGCGGGCCGAACACCTGGCCGCCGCCGGGGTGCTGCCGGCCGCTCTGCCCGGTGCGGTCGCCGCCGAGCTCGACGCCGCCGAGGCTCGGCTGCGGCCCGCGCCGTCCGGGGGCGGGCGCGGCGCGGTCGAGCAGGTGATCGGCGACCTGACCGAGTTCCGCCGGGGACTGGACCACGTCGTCGTCCTCAACGTCGCCTCCACCGAACCGCCGTGTCCACCGCACCCCGCGCACGCCTCCCTGGCCGCCCTCGAGACCGAGCTCGACACGCTGCCGCCGAGCGCGCTCTACGCCTACGCCGCCTTCCGTGCGGGTTGTGGCTTTGTCGACTTCACCCCGTCCACCGGTGCACGGCTGCCTGCCCTCGACGAACTCGCCCGAGCCACCGGGCAGCCGTACGCGGGCCGCGACGGCAAGACCGGCGAGACGCTGCTGCGGTCCGTCCTCGCGCCGATGTTCGCGCAGCGCGGGCTGAACGTCCTGGCCTGGTCGGGCACGAACCTGCTCGGCGGCGGGGACGGCGCCACGCTGGCCGACCCCGCGGCCGCGGCGAGCAAGAACGCGTCCAAACAGCAGGTGCTGGCGCGGAACCTCGGCCGCCCGGTCGACGGCGACGTGCACATCGACTACGTCCCGGCCCTCGGCGACTGGAAGACCGCCTGGGACCACGTGCTGTTCGAAGGCTTCCTCGGCGCGCGCATGACACTGCAATTGACCTGGCAGGGCTGCGACTCGGCGCTCGCCGCGCCGCTGGTGCTCGACCTCGCCCGGCTGGCCGGCAAGGCGTGCCGCGACGGCGTGGCCGGGCCGGCCGCCGAGTTCGGCTTCTTCTTCAAGGATCCCGTCGGCGACGGCCCGCACGACCTGGCGTCGCAGTACGCCGCCCTGCGCGACTGGGCGCACCGGTGAAGGCGCTGGTCGAGCTCGTCCGCGCCCCCGCCGCGCTGACCGTCCCGGGGGACGCCGTCGCCGGGGCCGCCGCGGCGGGGTGGCCGTTCGGCCGCCGCACGCTCGCCCTGACCGGTGCTTCGGTCTGCCTCTACTGGGCGGGCATGGCGCTCAACGACTACGCCGACCGTGACCTCGACGCCGTCGAACGACCCGAACGGCCGATCCCGTCGGGCCGGGTCGCGCCGAAGACCGCGCTGGGCGTCGCCACCGGGCTGACCGCGGGCGGGCTGGCCATCGCCGCGGCCGCCGGGGGACGGCGGGCCCTGCGGGTCGCCATGCCGCTGGCCGCGACCGTGTGGGCCTACGACTTCGCGCTCAAGAACACCGTGCTGGGCCCGGCCGCGATGGCCGCCGCCCGCACCCTCGACGTCCTGCTCGGCGCGGGCGGGAGCAGACCGGCGCTGCCCGCCGCGCTGACCGTCGGCGCGCACACCTACGCCGTGACAACGCTGTCAAGGTCCGAAGTGGATGGTGCCGGGCCCGCGCTGCCCGCGGCCACCCTGGTCGCGACGGCCGGCGTGGGGGTCGCCGCCGGCCGGGGCGGCCTGCTGTCCTCGGCGCTGCTCGGGACGTACGCCGTGACCACCGGCGGCGCGCAGTACGACGCCGTCCGCGACCCGGCCGCGCGCAAGATCCGGCGGGCGGTCGGGGCCGGGATCCACGGCATGATCCCGTTGCAGGCCGGGTTGATCGCCCGCGCCGGCGCGTGGCGGCCGGCGCTCGCCGTGGCGGCCGCGTTCCCGGTCGCGCGGGCGCTGGGCCGGAAGGTGTCGCCGACATGAGGTTCGGGTACGGCACCAACGGCTTCGCCAACCACCGGCTCTCCGACGCCCTGCGCGTGCTGGCCGACCTCGGGTACGACGGCGTCGCGCTCACCCTCGACCACCAGCACCTGGACCCGTTCGGGCCGGACCTCGCCCGCCGCGTCGCCGGCGTCGCCGCCGACCTGGACCGGCTCGGTCTCGCCGTCGTGGTCGAGACCGGCGCGCGGTTCCTGCTGGACCCCTGGCGCAAGCACTCGCCGACGTTCCTCGACCCCGACCGCGCGCGCCGCGTCGAGTTCCTGACGCGGGCGGTGAAGATCGCCGCGGACCTCGGTGCCGAAGCGGTTTCCTTCTGGAGCGGCAACAAACCCGCGGACCTCGAACCCGAGAAGGCGTGGGCGTACCTGGCCGATGGATGCGCCGAGGTGCTCAAGGCCGCCGACGAGCACGACGTCCGGCTCGGCTTCGAACCCGAGCCCGGGATGCTCGTCGAGGACCTCGACGGGTACTTCGAGCTGTCGGGAAGGCTCGGCGACCCGGACCGGTTCGGGCTGACGCTGGACATCGGGCACTGCCGGTGCACCGAGTCCGCGTCCGTGCCCGACTGCGTCCGCCGGGCGCTGCCGCGGCTGGTGAACGTCCAGATCGACGACATGCGCCGCGGCACGCACGAGCACCTGGAGTTCGGGCGGGGCGAGATCGACTTCCCGCCGGTCCTGGCCGCCCTCGCACCGTACTCCGGGCTCGTCGCCGTCGAACTGCCGCGGGACAGCCACGCGGCCCCGCGGATCGCCCGCGAGTCCCTGGAGTTCCTGCGGAAGGCGGTGACCGCGTGAACGCCTGGCTGGAAAAGGCGCTGTCCGACGTCGCCGCCGACGCGAAGGCGTTGCGCACGGTGTTCCCCGCCGTCGGCCGCCGGGTCGGCCGGACGGCGGCGGACACGGCGCGGGTGGAGCTGCTCGCGGCGGCCCCCGGCGCCGCCGCGGAGATGCCCGAGCTCTACCGCTACGGCGATGCGGCCGAAAAGCGCGCGATCCTGTATGGACTGTCCGTTGTGGACATCGGGGACGCCGGGATCGAACTGGTCGCGGACGCGCTGCGCACCAACGACACCCGCCTGGTGGCCGCGGCGATGGGCGAGTACGCCGCCACGCACCTCGACCCGCCCGCATACCGCCACGGCGTGCTCAAGTGCGTCTTCATGGGCATCCCGCTGGCCGCCGTGGCCGGCCTGGACCGCCGGACCGACGACGAACTGCTCCGCATGCTGCGGGACTTCGCCGCCGAACGCACCGCGGCCGGCCGCGAAGTCCCCGCCGATCTCCGCACCCTGCTGAACGAACAGGACGGCTGATGCGCATCTTCGACCCCCACATCCACATGAGCTCGCGGACCACCGACGACTACGCGGCCATGCACGCCGCCGGCGTCCGCGCGCTCGTCGAACCGGCGTTCTGGCTCGGCCAGCCGCGCACCGGCGTCGGGAGCTTCACCGACTACTTCGACGCCCTGGTCGGCTGGGAACCGTTCCGCGCGAGCCAGTTCGGCATCGCCCACCACTGCACGATCGCGCTCAACCCCAAGGAGGCCAACGACCCGCGCTGCGTTCCGGTGCTCGAGCTCCTGCCGCGGTACCTGGAGAAGGACGGCGTGGTCGCGGTCGGCGAGATCGGCTACGACTCGATGACCGCAGAGGAGGACAAGGCGTTCGCGGCGCAGCTCGCCCTGGCGATCGCCCACGACCTGCCGGCCCTGGTCCACACCCCGCACCGCGACAAGGCGGCCGGGACCGAGCGGAGCATCGCCGTCGTCCGCGAATCGGGGATCGCGCCGGAGCGCGTGGTGCTCGACCACCTCAACGAGCCGACCGTCGCGATGGCCAAGGACTCCGGCTGCTGGCTGGGCTTCTCCATCTACCCGGACACGAAGATGGACGAGGACCGGATGGTCGCGATCCTGAAGGAGTACGGCACCGAGCGCGTATTGGTGAACTCGGCCGCCGACTGGGGCAAGAGCGACCCGCTCAAGACCCGCAAGACCGGCGACGCGATGCTGGCCGCCGGCTTCACCGATGACGACGTCGACCGGGTGCTGTGGCGCAACCCCGTCGAGTTCTACGGCCAGAGCGGGCGGCTGTCGCTGGACGAAGGGCCTCCGGCAGCCGAGTTCGCGGGCAACTCGATCCTCCGAGGGGCGCGCAAGTGAGGTTCCGGCACCGGGACGGCACGCTGGTCCACCTCGCCTACTGCACCAACGTCCACCAGGCCGAAGACCTCGACGGCGTGCTCGCCCAGCTGGCCCGCTTCGGCGAGCCGGTCCGCGAGCGCCTGGGCGTGGCCCGGCTCGGGCTCGGCCTGTGGCTGGCCCGGCCGGTCGCCGCCGAGCTGGCCGCCGACCCGGGCGCGGTGGCCCGGCTGCGACGCGAGCTGGCGGCGCGCGGCCTGGAGGTCGTCACCTTCAACGGGTTCCCCTACCAGGGCTTTCACGACCCGGTCGTCAAGCACAAGGTGTACCGCCCGGACTGGGCGGCGCCGGAGCGCACGCGGTACACCCTGGACCTCGCGCGGCTGCTCGCCGAGCTGATGCCGGACGACGCCGTGCGCGGCAGCGTGTCGACCCTGCCGCTCGGCTGGCGCACCGAGTGGCGGGGCGACGACGGGCAGCTCGACGTCCTCGCCAAGGGGCTCGCGGCGCAGGACCGGCCGGTGCGGGTCGCGTTCGAGCCGGAACCCGGCTGCATCATCGAGACGACCGCGCAGGCCGCGTCGCTTCTGTCCGAAGTGGACAAGGACCGGCTCGGCGTCTGCCTCGACACCTGTCACCTCGCGGTCGGTTTCGAAGACCCGGCCGCCGCTCTGGGGCGGCTGGAGGCGGCCGGGCTGGACGTCGTCAAGCTGCAGGCCTCGGCCGCGCTGGAGGCTCCGGATCCGGCCGATCCCGTCACACGGACGGCGTTGGCCTCGTTCGTGGAGCCCCGGTTCCTGCACCAGAGCACCGAAGGAGCGCCACCCGGAGCCGACGACCTCGACCTCGCGCTGGCCGGCGCGCTACCCGGAAAGCAGCCCTGGCGGGTGCACTTCCACGTGCCGCTGCACGCCGACCCGGCGCCGCCGCTGACGTCCACCCGGCCGTTGCTGGCGGCCACCCTGGCCGAGCTGTTCGCCGGCGCGGCCGCGCGCACCGACCACGTCGAAGTCGAGACCTACACCTGGCAGGTGCTCCCGGACGCCCCCGCCGACGACGCCGGGCTGGTCGCGGGCATCGCGGCCGAGCTGGACTGGACCCGGCGAAAACTGACCACCCTGGGCCTGGAAGAGGTGTCCGCATGAGTTTGCTCGTCCTCGACGTCGTCGGGCTGACCCCGCGGCTGCTCCCGCACATGCCGAACCTGCGCAAGACGGCCGAGCCGGGCTTCACCGCGCAGCTGGACACGGTGTTCCCGGCGGTCACCTGCCCGGTGCAGTCGACGTTCCTCACCGGCCGCACCCCGGCCGGGCACGGGATCGTCGGCAACGGCTGGTACTTCCGCGAACTCGGCGAGGTGTTCCTGTGGCGCCAGCACAACAAGCTGGTGCACGGGGACAAGTTCTGGGACGCGGCCCGCCGCGCGCAGCCCGGCCACCGGGTCGCGAACGTCTGCTGGTGGTACGCGATGGGCGCGGCCACCGACCTCACGGTGACCCCGCGGCCGATCTACCACGCCGACGGCAAGAAGTCCCCGGACTGCTACACGTACCCGCCGCAGCTGCACGACCGCCTGGTCGGGACCCTCGGCGAGTTCCCGCTGTTCACCTACTGGGGTCCGACGGCGTCGATCACGTCGTCGCAGTGGATCATCGCCGCGGCACAGAAGATCGTGGCCGAGGACAAGCCGGACACCACGCTCGTCTACCTCCCGCACCTCGACTACGACCTGCAGCGCTTCGGCCCCGACGCACCCGAGGCCGCGGCGGCGGCCCGGGAGCTCGACACGGCTCTGCGGCCGCTGCTCGACCAAGCGGCCGCGGGCGGGCACACCGTCGTCGCGCTGTCGGAGTACGGCATCACGAACGCGAGCCGGCCGGTCGACGTCAACCGGGCGCTGCGCCGCGAAGGCCTGCTCTCCGTGTACGTCCAGGCGGGCATGGAGTACCTGGACCCGTGGACGTCCCGGGCGTTCGCGGTCGCCGACCACCAGGTCGCGCACGTCTACGTCGCCGATCCGGCCGACCTCCCGCGGGTGCGGGCCATCGTCGCCGGGCTGTCCGGAGTGGACGTCGTACTGGACCGGGAAGGCCAGGCCGGGTTCGGCATCGACCACGAACGCGCGGGTGAGCTGGTCGCGATCGCCGAGCCGGACGCGTGGTTCACCTACTACTACTGGCTCGGCGACGACCGCGCGCCGGACTTCGCGAAGACCGTCGAGATCCACCGCAAGCCCGGTTACGACCCGGCCGAGCTGTTCTTCGACCCGCGCGACCCGAAGGCCAAGCTGAAGGCGGCGGCCACGCTGGCCCGCAAGAAGCTCGGCCTGCGGTATTCGATGCAGGTCGTGCCGCTCGATCCGGCTCCGGTCCGCGGCAGCCACGGGCGGCTGCCCGACTCGCCCGAGGACGGGCCCGTGCTGCTGTGCTCGGACCCGGCGTTCGCGCGCGAGAAGATCCACGCCACCGAGGTCAAGGACCTGCTCCTGGCCGCCGCCGTCCCGACCGAATGACGAGGTCTTCCGTGCAGGTGCTGGTGTTCTCCAAGACGACCGCGTACCGCCACGACTCGATCCCGGCCGGGATCCAGGCGATCCGGGAACTGGGCTCGGCGCACGGCTTCGCCGTCACCGCGACCGAGGACGCGTTCACCCCGGCCGCGCACGACGTGGTGGTGTTCCTCTCGACCAGCGGGGAAGTCCTGGACGCGGCGCAGCGGACGGCGTTCGAGTCCTATGTAGAGGGTGGGGGCGGATACGTCGGCGTCCACGCGGCGGCCGACACGGGGTACGACTGGCCGTGGTACGGAGAGCTGGTGGGCGCCTGGTTCGAGACGCACCCGGAGATCCAGCAGGCCCGGTTCGTCACCGAGGACGGCACCCATCCGGCGACCGCCCACCTGCCGCCGGTGTGGACCCGGACCGACGAGCTGTACGACTTCCGCACCAATCCGCGTGGCCGGGTGCACGTCCTGCAGACGCTGGACGAGTCCAGTTACACCGGTGGCGGGATGGGGGCGGACCACCCGATCACCTGGTGTCACCCGCAAGGCCGGGGCCGGGCGTTCTACACCGGACTCGGCCACACGAGCGAGTCCTACGGCGACCCGGCGTTCCGCGCGCTCCTGCTGGGCGCGATCCGCTACGCCGCGGGAGTGCTCCCCGCGGCCCGGCAACGTCGCGAATGACTCATTCGGGACGTCGGAGGTCCCCAATGAGTCATTCGCCACACCCCCGCGGCCCCACCCCCCCGCCGGGGCCCCCGCGGGGGGGGGGGCGCGC
>NZ_JBSFNC010000230.1:0-10293 GCF_053586895.1 Amycolatopsis sp. NPDC003731
ACGTCATTCCGAGTCACCACATGACCAAGACCGGACCCTAACCGCACCAAGTACGGCACCACCAACCCTGACACTGAGAGTCATTCGCGACCTTCCGGCGGGTGCCGCGCGGCGGAAGGTCGCCCGGGGCTGCCGGGGTGGCGTTCGCCCCACAGCTCCCGGGGTGGCGCTCGCCCCACAGCGCCCCGGGGTGGCGCTCGCCAAACAGCGCCCCGGGGTGGCGCTCGCCAACAGCGCCCGGGGTGGCGCACGCCAAACAGCGCCCGGGGTGGCGCACGCCCCACAGCGCCCGGGGTGGCGCACGCCCCACGACTGGCGGGGTGGCGCACGCCCCACAGCGCCCGGGGTGGCGCTCACCCCACAGCGCCCCGGGGTGGCGCTCGCCAAACAGCGCCCGGGGTGGCGCTCACCCCACAGCTCCCGGGGTGGCGCTCACCCCACAGCTCCCGGGGTGGCGCTCACCTCACAGCGCCCGGGGTGGCGCTCACCCCACGGCTGCCGGGTGGCGCTCGCACCGGTCCGCCGGGTGCGGGTCCCGGCCGCTACCATCGTTTCCCGGGCGTGATCGGGAGTGGAAGGCGGGCGGGGCGTGGACGTGGCGAGTCCTGCGCACGTCGCCACGCCGCCGGCGCCCGCCCGGCAGACCCGGCCGCTGCTGCGCGGGAGCATCCACGCCGGCTGGGTGGTCCTGCTCGCGCTGGCCACCGAGCTGCGCGTCGGCCGCTTCGGCTTCCACCCCTCCGACCAGGGCTTCATCCTCGCCCAGGCGTGGCGCGTGCTGCACGGCGAAGTCCCGCACGCCGACATCATCTCCGCCCGCCCGCTCGGGTCCGCGGTGCTGCACGTCGCCGACTTCGCCCTGCCGATGCCGCTGTTCTTCGGCTCCAGCTTCCTGTCGATGATCGAGATCATCGTGGCCACGATCGCGTTCGCCACGCTGGTCACCCGGCGCCGGGTGCTGGACTGGGGCCCGGGGATGACGGCGCTGGTCGCGGCCGCGTCGCTGATCAACCTCAACGCCTTCCCGCTGATGGCCTGGCACACCGTGGACGGCATCTTCCTCACCGCGTGCGGCGCCTGGGCCCTGGACGCGGGCTTGCGCGGCGGCCGCGCGCTCGCCCGCCGCGGCGGGCTGGTGCTGCTCGGCTGCGCGGTGTTCGTCAAGCAGAGCTTCGCGCTGGCCGCGGTGATCGGCGTCGTCTGGCTGGTGCTGCACCCGGCGACGCGGGCGGGCACGCGCCGCGCGGCCCGGTTCGTCCTCGACCTCCTCGCGCTCGGCGCGCCCGGGCTGGCTTACGTGGCGTGGGTGAGCCTCGGCGGCGGCTTCACGGAGATGGTCGAGCAGGTCACCGGCGGCGTGCCCGCGTACGGCGAGCGGCTGCTCGGCCTCTGGCTCGACGACCCGGAGGTGCTGACCAAGGCCCCCGTGCGGGAGCTGGGCTTCTTCGCCGCGATCGCCGTGGTGCTGCTGGCCGTCCGGCTGCCCGGCGACCGGCTCGGCGTGGCCGGGCGGGTGGCGTCCTGGGTGCTGGTGCTCGCCGGGGCCACGGCGGTGGTGTGGACCGTGGTCGACGGCCGGTTCACCGGCTCCTCGCGCTGGGCGGACGTCCTGTGGTGGATCGTCGCGGTCAGCGTGCCGGTGAACGCGGCCGTCCGGCGGAAGGTCCCGTGGGCGGGGCTGCTCGTGCTCGCCACCGGGTTCATGACCAGCCTGTCCTGGGGCAACGACACACCGACGCTGCTCACCGGCACCCTGGCCCTGACGGCGTTGCTGCTGCTGGGCCAGCTGGTCCCGCCCCGTCCGCGGCCGGTGCCCCGCTGGGTGACGGCGACGGCCGGCCTGACCGCGGTGGCGGTCTGCGGCTGGGTCGTCGTCGCCCGCCACGACCAGGCCGCCTACCTCGACGTCAGCCACGACCGGCTGACCGAAGACCTCGGCGCCGTCACCCCGGCGATGGCGGGCATCCGGACGAACCCTTCGACGTTCACCTTCGTCCGGCAGATCCGCGACTGCCTGGACCGCTTCCCGGCCGCGCGGACCGCGATCCTGCCGGACAGCCCGTTCGCCTACCCGGCGTTCGGCCTGCGCAACCCGTTCCCCCTCGAATGGCCGCTGCCGCTGGAGATCGTCGGCGACGCGCCCGAGCGCATGCTCGCGACGGCGGACGAGCTGAACCGCGAAGGCGGCTACCTGGTGCTGTTCGAGACGGATTCGATCCGGATGCTCGCGACCGGCGGCCCGGTCCCGGAGTCGATCCCGGCCGACACGCCGGTGTTCGACTACCTCGGGCTGGAGAAGGCGATCCAGGCCCGGCTCACCGGCCGGGCCGTCACCTGCGGCAGCTTCGTCGGGAAGTACGCCCCCTAGGACTCCCGCACCGCGCCGGTGAACTCCCGGAACGCGTCGGCCAGGACCCGCGCGAGGTCGTCCTCGCCGGCCCCGGCGAGCAGTTCCTCGAACCGCCTTCCCTCCTCGCCGACCTTGGCGCTGCGCGGGAACATGGCTTCCTCGTACTCCGCGAGCGCGGTTTCGACCGCGCCGGGGCGCGCGGCGAGGGCCAGGCCGAGCTCGGCTCCGTCGAGCATGGCGAGGTTGGCGCCTTCGCCGTTGGCCGGCATGAGGTGGGCCGCGTCGCCGACCAGCGTCACCCCCGGCACGCGCGCCCACCGGTGCCCGACCGGCAGGGTGTAGTGCGGCCGCAGGACGGGCGGGGTGTCGCCGTCGGTGATCAGCGCGGTGAGTTCCGGGGCCCAGCCGTCGAACTCCGCCGCGACCCGGGCGGCGGCCGCGGCGGGGTCGGTGAAGTCGATCGCGTCGAACCACGCCAGCGGCCGGGTCAGCGACACGTAGGTGTGCAGCGTGTCCCCGCTCTCCCGGTGGGCGTGGATGCCCTTGCCCACCGACGGCACCATCAGCGAGCCGCCGCCCACCGCCTTCGCGGCGGCGGGGTGCCGGGTGTCCGCGTCGTACAGGTAGCTCTCGACGAAGGCTTCGCCGACGTACTCCGGCACCGCGCCGGTGAGCAGCGGCCGAACCTTCGACCAGGCACCGTCCGCGCCGACCAGGAGGCTCGTGACGGCGGTGCGGCCGCCGGCGAAGGTCACCTCGTGCCGGCCGTCGCCGAGGGCGCGGGCCCCGGTCACCTTGTGTCCCCAGTGGACAGTGCCGGCCGGGAGCGCGTCGAGCAGCATCCGCCGCAGGTCGGCGCGCTGCACCTCGGGACGGCCGCCGGTGCCGTCGTCGGCCTGTTCGGCCAGCACGGTCCCGTGCCGGTCGAGCACCCGCATCGCCTGCCTGCCCTCCAGCACCAGGCCGCGGAACTCGGCCGTCAGCCCGGCCGCCTCGACGGCGATCTGCCCGTTGTAGTCGTGGATGTCGAGCATCCCGCCCTGCATCCGGGCCGCCGGGGAGGACTCGGCTTCGTAGACGTCGGCGGCGATGCCGTGGACGTGCAGGACGCGGGCGAGGGTAAGGCCGCCGAGGCCGGCGCCGATGATCGTGACGTGCATGCGTGCTCCTTCGGGTTGCGGTGCGACTCCCGAAGGCTGGCGGAGATCACTGGCGCGGACCGCACACGGAGCTGGCACGCCGCTGGCGGGCGCTGTCAGTCGGCGAGCAGGTCGTCGGGACTGCCGCCGGCCAGCCCGGCCAGGACGTCGAGCGCCGACGCGAGGGCCGCCGGCGGCGGGGCCGACACCGCGACCCGCACCGCGTTCGGCGCGTGGCCGGGCAGGACCGCGAACGCCGCCGCCGGGGACAGCGCGATCCCCCGGCGGGCCGCCGCCGCGACGAACGTCTCCGCCCGCCACTGCTCCGGCAGCTCCCACCAGCGGTGGTACGACGCCGGGTCGCCGCGCAGGCCCGGGAGCTTCTCCGCCACCACGGTCGCGCGCGCGGCCGCGTCCCGGCGTTTCGCCGCCTCGATCTCCGCCAGGGTGCCGGTCACGATCCACTGCGTCGCCGCCTCGACGGCGAACCGGGACACCCCCCAGGCGCCCGAGCGCACCGACGACGCCAGCCGGGCCGTCCAGGCCGGCGGCGTCACCAGGAACCCCGCCGTCAAGCCCGGCGCGACCCGCTTGGACAGGCTGTCCACGAACACCGTGCGCTCCGGCGCGTACGCGGCGAACGGGCGGACGTCGTCGCGGAGGAACGTGTAGATGCCGTCTTCGATGACCGGCAGGTCCAGGCGGCCCGTGACCTCGGCGAGCTCGGCGCGGCGCTGCGGCGGCATCGTCGTGCCGAGCGGGTTGTGCAGCGTCGGCTGGACGTAGAGCGCGCGCACCGGCCCGGCCGCGGCGAGCGCCGAGGGCACCAGCCCCGACTCGTCGGTCTCGATCGGCACGAGCTCCACGCCGAGTCGCGCCGCGAGGGCCTTCACCACCGGGTACGTCAGCGACTCCACCGCGAGCCGCTCCCCCACCGGCACGAACGCGGCGATCGCCGCCGCCAGGGCCTGCCTGCCGTTGCCGGTGAACAGGATCGTCGCCGGGTCCGGGCGCCAGTCGCCGCGGGCGAGCAGGCCGGCCGCGGCCTCGCGGGCGACCGGGGTGCCCGCCGCGCCGATCGGGTGCAGGGCCGCCGTCAGGACATCGTCGCGCAGCAACGGTTCCAGGGCGCGGGCCAGCTTCGCGGACTCCTCCGGCAGGACGGCGAAGTTGAGTTCGAGGTCGACCCGGGCGCCGCCGGGCTCGGCGAGCGCGGGTTCGGGCGGCGGTTTCGCCGCGCGGACGAAGGTGCCGCGCCCGACCTCGCCGACGGCCAGGCCGCGCCGGACGAGCTCGCCGTAGACGCGGGCGGCGGTGGAACCGGCGATGCCGCGCTGCCGCGCGAAGCGCCGCTGGGGCGGGAGCCGGTCGCCGGGGCGGAGACGGCCGGCCTCGATGTCGGCGGCGATGGCGTCCGCGACGACGCGGTAGTCGTCCATGGTCACCTTCCCGCCGCGGTTTCTCCTCGACCGGCATGATCCCATCCGGGCTAGATTGACGGTGGAGGTGCCATGACCGACCAGAACTGGACCGACGTCGACGACTACCTCGCCGGCGCGCTGCTCGCCCCCGACCCGGTGCTCGACACGGCGCTGGCCGACGCGGACGCCGCCGGGCTGCCGCAGATCGCCGTCGCGCCCAACCAGGGCAAGCTGCTCAACCTGCTGGCGCGCCTCGCCGGGGCGCGCACGATCCTGGAGATCGGCACGCTCGGCGGGTACAGCACGATCTGGCTCGCCCGCGCCCTGCCTGCCGGCGGCAAGCTCGTCACCTGCGAATACGAGCCGAAGCACGCCGAAGTCGCGAAGGCCAACCTCGCGCGGGCGGGCTTCGGCGAGGACGTCGTCGACATCCGCGTCGGCGCGGCCCTCGACACGCTGCCCACGCTGACCGGGCCGTTCGACTTCGTGTTCATCGACGCCGACAAGGTCAACCTCGCGAACTACGTGCGCGCCTCGCTCTCGCTCGCCCGCCCGGGCACGGCGATCGTCGTCGACAACGTCGTCCGCCAGGGCCGGGTGGCCGACGCGGGCAGTGACGACCCGAACGTCCGCGGCGCGCGCGAGATGTTCGAGCTGCTGGCCGCCGAGGACCGGATCGACGCCACCGCCGTCCAGACCGTCGGCGGCAAGGGCCACGACGGGTTCGTGCTGGCCCTGGTCCGCTGACTCACCGCGGTGGGCGAGCGGCCGTCGCGGTGAAGGCGCGCCAGACGTCGGCCGGGACGGTGTCGCCGGTCAGTTTGCGGCCGCTCGCGTCCTTGAGGCGGCGGTCGTCGTCGGAGCCGATCCAGACCGCCGTCGCCAGCTGCGGGGTGTAGCCGACCGCCCAGGCGTCCTGGTAGTCCGGGCTGTTGCCGTGCTCGGCCTCGCCGGTGCGCAGCGCCGCCGGGCCGTCCGTGCGCAGGGTCGAGGTGACCTCCTCGGCGACGCGACGGCTCGTGTCGTCGTCGCCGAACGCCGGACGGGCGGTGTCCGGGTTTTCCCAGACGACCGCGCCGTTTTCGTCACGCACCCTCTCGACCAGGTGCGGGGTGGCCCGCCGGCCTCCGGCGGCGAAGGTCCCGTACGCGCCGGCGACGTCCAGCGGCCGCAGCGGGTACCGGCCGATGGCGATCCCCGCCCCGATCAGGAAGCCGTCCTTTTCGCGCAGGGTCGGGACGCCGTCGACGGCGTCCGGGATCCCGGCCCGGCGCGCGGCGTCGCTCAGCGCCTCCGGGCCCAGCCTCTTCGCCAGCTCGATGAACGGGGCGTCCGCGTGGGTTTCCATCGCCGAGCGCAGGGTGCACTTCGGGCCGCAGACGTCCGGGTATTGGAAGTTCTCGCCGAGGAACTCCAGCTTCGACGGCGACGGGATCGGCTGGTCCGGGACGTAGCCGCGGCCCAGCGCCGCGGCGAGGGTGAACGGGTGGAACGCCGTGCCGAGCGCGTGCGGGGTTCCGGCGTAGTCGCGGACGCCTTGGTCACCGCCGTAGTAGGCGCGGACGGCGCCGGTCGCCGGGTCGATCGCGACGACGGCCCCGCGGAACTCCTTCGGCTCGCCGTTCAGCCTGTCCCGCAAAGCTTTCTTCGCGGCGTCCTGACGGCTGCGGTCCAGCGTCGTCTCGACCGTCATGTTCCCCTGCTGGAGCCGGCCGAGCGGGAAGCCGTCCCGCTCCAGCTCGGCGAGGACCTGCTGCTTGACGTGGAACTCGTCGTAGGTCACGCGGCCGGCGCGGGTCTCCGACGGCGGCTGGATCTCGGGGCCGGGGTAGGCCATCGGTTCGCCGTCCTTGACGTACCCGCGGCTCACGAGCTTGTCGCGCACGTACTGCCAGCGCCGGGCGGCGTGGAGGTCGCCCGAGGCGGCGGGGTCGTGCACCGACGGGGACTGGATCATCCCGGCCAGGAAGGCGGCTTCGCTCCATGTGATGGAGTCGTCGAGCTTCTTGCCGAAGTAGGCGTTCATCGCCGCGGCGGGGCCGAACGTGCCGCGGCCGAAGGAGATGATGTTGACGTAGCTTTCGAAGATCTGTTCCTTGCCCTGTTCCTGGGTGATCTTCGTGGCCAGCACGAGCTCGGCGAACTTGCGCCCGAGCGTCGCGTCTTCGTCGCCGGTGGACTTCTTGATGTACTGCTGGGTGATCCCGGAGCCGCCGCCGACGCCGGTGAGGAACGCCCGGCCGATGCCGGTGGGGTCGAAGCCCTGGTTGTCCCAGAAGGTCGGGTCCTCGGTGGCGATGATGGCGTCGCGCAGCTTCGCGGGCACCCGGGAGTAGGGGACGAACATCCGGTCGCCGTCGGCCGGGATCACCTTGAGCAGCTCGGACCCGTCGGCGTACTTCAGGACGACGGTCTTGTCGAGCCCGGCCAGGACCTCCTGGGGGCTGCGGACGTCGAGCACCAGGTAGGCGATCCAGAAGGCGATCAGCGGGCCGCCGATCAGGGCGCCGAGCGTCCAGCCGGTGATCCGCCGGACGCGGCGCCACTTCGGGGAGCGGGGCTTGTCTTCTTCTTCGGTTTCCTCGGTCGCCAAGGTCACGAATGGATGACGGCCGAACGGGTGAGAAGGTTCTGCGGCAGGTTGTTCGAATCCTGTGAAGATCGAAACTGTCGAAATCAGGACAGGAAGGCGCGCAGCAGCGAGGCGGTGCCCTCGATGTGCTCGGCCATCGCGCGGCGCGCGGCGGGGGCGTCGCCGGCCAGGATCGCGTCCACGATCGCTTCGTGCTGGGCGTTGGAGTGCTCGAGGTTGGGCGGGAGCAGGGGAATCCGGTCGAGCAGCTGGTTGACGCGGCTGCGGGCGTCGGCCATCGCCGTGGTCAGCGAGCCGGACGCGGTCACCTCGGCGATGGCCAGGTGCAGCCGGGAATCCTTGCGGCGGTAGTCGTCGAGGTCGGCGCCGGCGGCCTCGGCGAGCGTGCCGGTGAGGTGCTGCCGGTCGGCCGGGCTCAGCGACCGCGCGGCCGCCATCTCGGCGGCGCCGGTCTCGAGGACGTAGCGGAGGCTCAGCGCGTCTTCCAGCGCGACGGTGTCGACCTTCCCGCCGGGCTCGGGCGGAGCGGGCAGAGTGTCGTGCACGAACGTGCCGCCGTACCGCCCCCGCCGTGACTCGACGTAACCGGCGTCGGAGAGCGCCCGGATGGCCTCGCGCAGCGTGACGCGGCTGACGCCGAGCCGTTCGGCGAGCTCGCGTTCGGAGGGGAGCCGCTCCCCCGCGCCGACGACGCCCAGCCGGATGGCCTGCAGCAGCCGCTCGACGGTCTCCTCGAAGGCGTTGCCGGTGCGGACCGGCCGGAACAGCGCTTCGCCGGCATTCACCACCGAGGTCGACTCCATCCCGCGAGTCTAGGCGCTGCCCGGCCATCACCCTGTGTTCGCGGTCCGGAAAACCGGTGGCCCCGGTGGGCACTCTCGGCGACGATGGAACCACCGACACCGAACATCGACGCAGGGGGCGATCCGGTGCACTTCCTGATGGCCGAAGATCTGGTCCACGAACGAGAGAACGAGTTGCGCCACGGCGTGCACAACCGCCCACCGGGCCGCGCGACGCCGAGCCGCCACCCGGGAACCCGCAAGCAGCAACTGGGCTGGCGCCTGGTCGAAGTCGGCTTGAAGCTGGCCGTCGAGCCGGACGACCGCCGAGACTGACCCCGCCGCGTCAGCACTCGATGACGTTCACCGCCAGGCCGCCACGCGCGGTTTCCTTGTACTTCACGCTCATGTCGGCGCCCGTCTCGCGCATCGTCTTGATCGCCTTGTCCAGCGTCACCACGTGACTGCCGTCGCCGCGCATGGCCATGCGGGCCGCGTGGATCGCCTTCGACGCTCCCACCGCGTTGCGCTCGATGCACGGGATCTGGACCAGGCCGCCGACCGGGTCGCACGTCAGCCCCAGGTGGTGTTCCACCCCGATCTCCGCCGCGTTCTCCACCTGGGCCGGCGTGCCGCCGAGCACCTCCGTCAGCCCTGCCGCCGCCATGGCCGACGCCGAGCCCACTTCGCCCTGGCAGCCGACCTCCGCGCCCGAGATCGAGCCCGTCTGCTTGAGGATCGAGCCGATCGCGCCCGCCGTCAGCAGGAACGTCACGATGCCGTCGTCCGACGAATGCCGGATGAAGCGCTGGTAGTAGTGCAGCACCGCCGGGATGATGCCCGCCGCGCCGTTGGTCGGGGCCGTCACCACGCGGCCGCCCGCCGCGTTCTCCTCGTTGACGGCGAGGGCGTACAGGCTCACCCAGTCCATCGCGTACAACGGGTCGTCCGCGCCGTCCTCCGCCAGGAGCTTCTCGTGCAGCGCCCGCGCCCGCCGCGGGACCTTCAGGCCGCCCGGCAGGACGCCTTCGTGCGTGCAGCCGTTGCGGACGCACTCCGCCATGACCGCCCAGATGTCCAGCAGCCCGGACCGCACTTCCTCGCGGGACCGCCACGACAGCTCGTTCGCCAGCATGATCTCGCTGATCGGCAAGCCCGTCGACGCGCAGTGCGCGAGCAGGTCGGCCCCCGTGCGGAACGGGTACGGCACCGGCGTCGAGTCCTCGACGAACACCGTGTCCGTCTCGTACGACTCGTCGCGGACGAAACCGCCGCCGACCGAGTAGTACGTCCGCTCGCGCAGCAGCGCGCCCGAGGCGTCGAACGCGCGGAACACCATGCCGTTCGGGTGCGCGGGCAGCGACTTGCGGCGGTGCATGGTGAGGTCGTTGTCCTCGTCGAACGCGATCTCGTGCGTCCCGGCCAAGCGCAGCCGCCGGGACTCGCGGATTTCCGCGATGCGGACGGGCACGGTGTCGGTGTCGATCTCTTCGGGACGCTCGCCCGACAGCCCGAGCAGGACGGCTTTGTCGCTGCCGTGGCCGAACCCGGTCGCGCCGAGCGAGCCGAACAGTTCGGCCTGGACGCGGGACGTCCGCGGGAGGTCGTCGCCGAGTCCGTCCACAAAGGTCAGTGCCGCCCGCATCGGCCCGACGGTGTGGGAGCTCGACGGGCCGATGCCGATGGAAAACAGGTCGAAGACGCTGATCGCCATTGATCCGCCCCTTCCTATCGGGCCAGCAGCGAGCTGGCCTCTTGCGAAGCCGGGCCCTGGTCGGCGAGGTGGGCCAGGTTCTCCGGCAGCTCTTCTCCGCGGTGACGCTTGGTCTGGGCGTAGAGCCGTCCCGCGCGGTAGGACGAGCGCACCAACGGCCCCGCCATCACACCGGCAAAGCCCATCGCCTCGGCCGCCCGGGAGTGCTCCACGAACTCCTCCGGCTTGACCCACCGATCCACCGGGTGATGCCGCGGCGACGGACGCAGATACTGCGTGATCGTCAAGATCTCG
>NZ_JBSFNC010000231.1:0-10215 GCF_053586895.1 Amycolatopsis sp. NPDC003731
CCGCGAGCTGCACGAACACTTCGCCGGAAGCGGACGGCGGCCCGCGGCCGGCTGATCAGATGCCGGATGGCTTCCGCGCGTCGATGTCCTCGGGCGTGTACTGCTCCCGCTTGGTCGTCAACGCCCAGCGGTGGCCGTCGGGGTCGACGACCCGGCCGTACCGCTCCCCGAAGAACATCTCCGTGACCGGCGCTTCGACCGTCGCCCCCGCGAAGACCGCGCGGCGGGCGAGGTCGTCCGGGTCCGCCGTTTCCAGCGTCAGCAGCACCGGGGTGCCGCCGATCGTCGACGGCGCCAGCGCGTCGAGGGCCGCGATCTCCTGGCTGACCAGCAGCCGCGCGTCGCCCACGGCCAGCTCGACGAACAGCACCGTGCCGTCCGGCAGCACCGTGCGGAACAGCTCCACCGCGCCGAACGCCTTGGCGTAGAAGGAAAGGGCGACGTTCACATCGCGCACGAACAGGTGCGGCACCAGGCCGAGCGGGCGGCTCACGCCGACTCCGGGCGGGCCGTCAGTCCCGCGTCCCCGGCCGCGGCGACCAGCCGGGCGAGCAGGGCCGTCTCCCGTGCGGCGGCCGCGCGGCCGGCCGGGGTGATCCGGTAGTAACGGCGGCGCGAGTCCTCGCCCGGGAACTCCTCGGCCAGGCCGTCGGCGGCCAGCCGGGTCAGCGTCCGGTAGAGCGTCCCGGGTCCCAGCTGGACGGCGCCGCCGGTGACCTCGGCGACGAAGCCCATGATCCCGTAGCCGTGCGCGCGCCCGCCCGGCCCCGTCGCCAGCGCCAGGAGCACCTGGAACGCCGCGGGGGTCAGCGGGTTGCCGTCGGCCATGGAGGGAGCCTACACTCCGCCCTGGTTATATCCATGGTGGATATAGAGAGGCGGGAGTCATGCCCATCCGGGGAGTCGGCAAGGTCGTGGTCGGGGTCGAGGACCAGGCCCGGGCCAAGGAGTTCTGGTCGGCGGTGGTCGGCTTCGCGGTGACGACGGACTTGCCCTACGACGACCAGGGCCGGCGCTGGGTCGAAGTGACCGCCCCGGACGGGACGATCCTCGTGCTCAGCGAGAACCCCGAGGACCGCCCCCGCGCCACCGCCGGCCAGCTCCCGACGTCGAACTTCTTCCTGTACGCCGACGACATCGAGAAGACCTACGAGGAGCTGTCGGCAAAGGGCGTGGAATTCCCCGCGAAGCCGGAGAAGCAGCCGTGGGGCTGGTGGTCGATGTTTACCGACTCCGAGGGGAACCGCTTCGCGCTGCAGCAGCGCGACTAGCGCGAAAGGACCGCCGTCAGGACCCGCCGCAGCTCGCCGGCCGGGTTCTCGGCCGGTTCCGGGGACCGCCACGCGACGATTCCGTCGGGCCGCACCAGCGAGGCGCCGCCCCGCGAAAGGCCGTACCGGGTGGCGAAGACGTCGTCGTCGAGCACGTGGCAGTCGAGGTGGATGCCCTGCTCCGCCGCGGCCGGCCGCCACCGTGTGCCGTCGCCCGCGCACAGCAGCACCCACGAGTGCCCGAACAGGTCCACGGTGGACGCCAGGCCCGGCGCCCGGAAGCCGGGCCGCCCGGTCGGCGCCCGGACGTCCTCGACACGCTCGCCGTCGTCCGGCTCCTCCGGCAGCACGGCCGTCGAGCGGTAGCGGAACCCGAGCGTGATCGCCAGCTGGTCCTCGGCCTTCGTCAGCCCGGAGACGTCGAGATCGGGGTGCATGCGCTGCTTCATGTTGTGCAGCGACGTGTCGATGACCATCCGCGCGATCGGCTTCCGCTCGGCTTCGTAGGTGTCGAGCAGTGCCGGGCCCGCTTCGCCGCGCAACACCGCGGCCAGCTTCCACGCGA
Organism: Amycolatopsis sp. NPDC003731; assembly: GCF_053586895.1. Classification (NCBI taxonomy): domain Bacteria; kingdom Bacillati; phylum Actinomycetota; class Actinomycetes; order Pseudonocardiales; family Pseudonocardiaceae; genus Amycolatopsis; species Amycolatopsis sp. NPDC003731. The sequence continues at coordinate 1,837 of NZ_JBSFNC010000231.1, forward strand.
TGTCCGCGGCGTCGCCGACCGCGGTGTTGCCGCCCATCCCGCCGGTCGGAGGCGTCACCTTCGCCGCGTCGCCGATCAGGAAGACCCGGCCGGCGCGGAACCGGTCGGCGAGCCGCGCGGCGACCTCCCACGAGCCCGTCCAGACGATCTCCGGCTCCAGGTCCGGCAGGTCGGTGGCGGCGCGGATCATCGCGACCAGCCGGTCGCGGGTGAAGTCGGCCGGGCGTTCGCCGCGGTCCGGGAAGTAGTCCGGCGCGAAGACGTACCGGTCCGGCACGTCGGTGGTGACGAACCCGGCGGTGAAGTCCGGGTGCTGCAGGTAGAACAGGTCGGTCAGGCCGGGGTGGACGCGGTCGCCGAGGTCGGCGTCGAACACCACGCCGAGGCAGTGGCTGAGCGCGTCCATCCCGGTGGTCCCGATGCCGAGCCGCTGCCGGATCCCGCTGCGCCCGCCGTCGGCGGCGACGACGTAGTCCGCGCGCACCACGGTTTCTTCGCCGGACTCGCGGTCGCGCAGCGTCGCCGTGACGCCGTCGTCGTCCGGCGCCAGGTCCGTCAGCTCGGTCCGGAACCGCACCCGCGCGCCCGCCTTTTCCGCGTGCGCCAGCAGGATCGGCTCCACGACGTCCTGGCCGGCCATGGCGGCGGGCAGGGTGGTCGACGCCGAGACGTCGAACTCGCTGCCGTCCTGGACCAGCTGGTGCAGGACCCGGCCGGCCAGGCTGGTCGCGACGGTGATCCGCAGCCCCTGCGCCGCCCGCGGGCTGGCCGCCAGCACCTCGCGGTCGATTCCCGCCCAGTGGAACAATTCCATGGTGCGCCAGTTCTGCCCGGCGGCGCGGGAGTGGACCGACGTCCCCGCGTGCCGCTCCACGGTCAGCACGTCCACTCCGGCCTGCGCGAGGAACAGCGACGCCGACAGCCCGCCCAATCCCGCCCCGACGACCAGTACCTGTACCCGCTCGGTCATGTGTATCTCCCCATCTGTGAATCTCCCTGGCAGATATCTTAGACACAAAGAGATTCATCCGGCAAGGCAAATCGGCTCCCAGGACGTGGGAAGGGTTGGGTAGGCCGTTCGGCGCAAGTAGCTTCGCATTCGGCAGCCCTCCGCGAACCCCTTGAGCCGCAAGGAGAAAACCGATGACCGAGACCTCGGCGTGGTCCTTCGAGACCAAGCAGATCCACGCGGGCGCCGCGCCGGACCCGGCCACCGGGGCCCGGGCGACACCGATCTACCAGACGACGTCGTACGTGTTCCGCGACAGCCAGCACGGCGCCGACCTGTTCAGCCTGGCCGAGCCCGGCAACATCTACACGCGGATCATGAACCCGACCCAGGACGTGCTGGAGCAGCGGCTCGCCGCGCTCGAAGGCGGCGTCGCGGCGCTGGCGTTCGCGTCCGGCTCGGCCGCGACCACGGCGGCGATCCTGAACCTCGCCGGCGCGGGCGACCACTTCGTCTCCAGCCCGTCGCTCTACGGCGGCACCTACAACCTCTTCCACTACACGCTGCCGAAGCTCGGCGTCGAGGTCACGTTCATCGACGACCAGGACGACCTCGAGCAGTGGCGCGCCGCCGTCCGGCCGAACACGAAGCTGTTCTTCGCCGAGACGCTGGCCAACCCGGGCAGCAACGTCCTCGACATCCGGGGCGTCGCCGACGTCGCGCACGAGGCCGGCGTCCCGCTCGTCGTCGACAACACCGTGCCGACGCCGTACCTGCTGCGCCCGATCGAGCACGGCGCCGACGTCGTCGTGCACTCCGCGACGAAGTACCTCGGCGGCCACGGCACCACGGTGGCCGGCGTGCTGGTCGACGGCGGCACGTTCGACTTCGGCAAGAACCCGGAGCGGTTCCCCGGCTTCAACGAGCCCGACCCGAGCTACCACGGCCTGAAGTACTGGGAGGCGCTCGGCCCCGGTTCGTACGCGGCCAAGGCGCGCGTGCAGATCCTGCGCGACACGGGCGCGGCGATCTCGCCGTTGAACAGCTTCCTGATCCTGCAGGGCATCGAGACGCTGTCGCTGCGCCTCGAGCGGCACGTGTCGAACGCGCAGGCGCTGGCCGAGTGGCTGGAGCAGCGCGACGAGGTCGAGAAGGTCTACTACGCCGGTCTGCCGTCGAGCCCGCACTTCGCCAACGCGCAGAAGTACCTGCCGCGCGGCGCGGGCGCGGTCCTGTCGTTCGACCTGCGTGGCGGCGTCGAGGCGGGCCGGAAGTTCGTCGACGGCACCGAGCTGCACAGCCAGCTGGTGAACATCGGCGACGTCCGCAGCCTGATCGTGCACCCGGCGTCGACCACGCACAGCCAGCTGACGCCCGAGGAGCAGCTCTCCAGCGGCGTCACGCCCGGGCTGGTCCGGCTCGCCGTCGGGCTGGAGGGGATCGAGGACCTCAAGGCCGACCTCGAAGCCGGATTCCGGGCGGCCAAGGCGGAACTGTGACCGTGACCGGCGCCTGGCGGATCGGCGATCCGCCGGGCCGCCGGAAGTTCGTCACCGGCCCGGGCGCGCTGGCGCTCGAGGCCGGTGGCGTGCTGCCGTCGTTCACGCTCGCGTACGAGACGTGGGGGACGCTGAACTCCGACGCGTCCAACGCGGTCCTCGTCGAGCACGCGCTGACCGGCGACAGCCACGCGGCCGGGCCCGCCGAGCCGGGGCACCCGAGCGCGGGCTGGTGGGACGGCCTGATCGGGCCGGGCAAGGCGCTGGACACGAACGAGTTCTTCGTCGTGGTCCCGAACGTGCTGGGCGGCTGCCAGGGCTCGACCGGGCCGTCGTCGCCGGATCCGGACGGGACGCCGTGGGGCAGCCGGTTCCCGGTGGTGACGGTGTGGGACCAGGTCGCGGCCGAAGCGGCCCTGGCGGACGCGCTGGGCGTTTCGCGCTGGGCCGCCGTCATCGGCGGGTCGATGGGCGGGATGCGCGCGCTGGAGTGGGCGGTCTCGCTCCCTTCGCGAGTGGCTTCGGTGCTGGTGCTGGCGTCGACCGCGCGGGCGTCGGCCGAGCAGATCGCCTGGGCCGCCCCGCAGCTGCACGCGATCCGCAGCGACCCGTTCTTCCGTGGTGGCGACTACTACTCGGCGGCTTCGGGACCCGTGGCCGGTCTGGGCATCGCCCGGCGGATCGCGCACGTCACCTACCGCAGCGAGCCCGAACTGGCCCAGCGGTTCGGCCGGCTTCCGCAGGACGGCGAAGATCCGCTGCGCGGCGGCCGGTTCGCCGTCGAGTCCTATTTGGACCACCACGCGGCCAAGCTGGCCCGCCGCTTCGACGCCAACAGCTACCTGGTGCTGACGGAGTCGATGAACACCCACGACGTCGGCCGCGGCCGCGGCGGCGTGGCGGCGGCACTGGGCCGCGTGACGGCGCGGGCGGTGATCGCCGGCGTCGACAGCGACCGGCTCTACCCGCTGTACCAGTCGGCGGAGATCGCGGCGGGCATCCCGGGCGCGCCAGAGCCGTCCGTGGTGACGTCGCCGTACGGGCACGACTCGTTCCTCATCGAAACCGGCCAGATCGCGGCCCTGGTGAAGCAGCTGCTGGGTTAGGGGCCCCTAGTCGGAGACGGCTTCGGAGATCCAGGGGGCCACCGGGAGGTCGCGGTCCAGGCATTCGACCGACAGCCGGATGGTCCAGCGCAGTGCCTGCAGGACGAGGCTGTCGACCTCGTCCGGGGCCGCGTTGGCGAGGGCGATCTCGACCTGTTCCTGCGCGGCTTCGGTGTTGCCGTGGACCTCGGCGAGCAGCGTCCGGACCGCGGTCCGCACCGGCGGGTCGGCCTGGTCGATCGAGACCTCTTCGCCGTCCTCGTCGAACACCTGGACCTTCACCGGGGCGCTGCCGCCGTCGCCCAGGGTGGAGACCATCGCGCTGCACTCGCCGAAGAGCAGCAGCATGAGGGCCTTCGTCTCGTCCGCGCGGGCCTGCGGCTCGGCGGCCGACGGGGCGACCTCGCCCAGCGCTTCGGCGTCGTCGCCGAGGCTCAGCGCGGTCAACGCGCGCTGAGCCTTCTCGACGAGCCGGCGCTCCTGCTCGCTCCAATCCGGGTCCACGTGCCCCATCAAACACCACGACGGCGCTCGGCGGCACACCTTGATCCGCCGATGACCTTCAGGCCGCGCGAAGGGCACCCAGCGCGAGCCGGCAGAGCAGTTCGGCCAGTTCATCGTCACCGAGATGGCGGTTGTACGGCGTCGAGTTGATCAGTCCGAACACGGCGTGTGCCGCCGACCGCGCCTGCCGTTCCCCCAGCTCCGGGACGGCTTCGCGGATGACCCGCACCCACACCTCGACGTACTGGCGCTGGAGCGCGCGCACCTGCTTGCGGTCGGCGTCGGTGAGGTTGGCGAGGTTGCGCTCCTGAACGGTGATCAAGGCGGGGTGCGCGAGCGCGAAATCGACGTGGAACCGCACGAGGCCGGTCAGCGTGTCGTCGGGTTCACCCGGGTGGGCGGCTCGGGCCGTGCCGCCGTCGAGCAGGTAGCGGCTGATCGAGTTCAGCATCTCGCCGAGGATCGCGTCCTTGCTGCGGAAGTGCCGGTAGAGCGCGGGGCCGGAGATCCCGACGGCGGCACCGATGTCGTCGATGCCGACGCCGTGGAAGCCGTGGTGGGCGAACAGCTCGGCGGCCGCGGACAGGATCTGTTCGCGCCTGCTCGCCTTCTCGCCGTTCACGAGAGGGGTGGGGTTGGCCGGCATCCGGTCAGTTTAGAGCGGCAGGTTAGCGAGCGCTAACGTCCTGGTTCGCCGGTCCGCTCGCGCTGTGAGCCTGCTCACCCGGCTCGTCGAGGGGACCCTGGCTGCGGTACCCGGCGGGCACCGCAGCCAGGGGCCGGTCAGGTGGTGCAGGCCGCCGAGCCGAGCTTGACGGCCGAAGGTGTGCCCGACGGGCCGTTGGCGGTGAAACCGAGCGCCACCGCCGCTCCCGCGCCCAGGGACGGGCTGTAGGACGGCGCGCTCACCGTGACCGTGGTGCCGGCCTGGGTGAAGGTGCCGTTCCAGCCGCTGACGACGGTCGCCCCGGCGGGCAGGGTGAACACGACCGTCCACGGGTTGGCGGCGCTCGTCGCGGTGTTGGTGACGGTCAACGTGCCCTGGAAGCCGCCTTGCCAGGAGTTGTCCAGCTTCCACGCCGTCTTGCACCCGCCCGTGCCGCCACCGGTCGTCGTGGTGGTGGGGGTGGTCGTCGTCGGGTCGGGGCCGCCGCCGGTGGGCGGGATGAGGTACGGCTGGAGGATGCTCTGCTTCGCCTGGTTGACCGTGGTCCAGTCGTCGTTGAGGATGCCCCCGGTGTCCCCGGAGTTGGGGTTCCACGACCAGTAGGTGAACGAGATGCCGTTGACGCCGGTGCCGGTGTAGGCCATCAGCTTTTCCAGCCACACCTTGTCGACCGGGTTCGCCAGCGTGGTGCCGAACTCGCCCATCATCAGCGGCGCGATGTTCTGCTTGTACAGGTAGCCCCAGTAGTGGTCCCAGATCGCCGTTAGGTTCGCCGGGTAGTCGGGAGCGCTGAACCACGGCTGGTTGTAGACCGACGTGGCGTACTCGTGCGGGGAGTACACCACCCGGTTGGCCACCGACAGGCGTACCGGGAACTCGCCCGCCTTCGACAGGTTCCCGCCCCACCAGCCGCAGTCCTCGTCGTTGGACGGGTCGCCGTCCCACACGTTCGACAGCCCGCCGCTCGGGCAGCTCACGCCCTCGACGAAGATCAGCCAGTTCGGCTGCACGGCCAGGATCGCGTTGCCGGCGCGTTCGGCGGCCAGCCGCCAGTCGCGGGCGGTGTCACCGCAGCCCCAGCACGCGCCGGTCGCGGCCGGGTTGGTGCCCTCGGCGTGCGGCTCGTTGTGCAGGTCCGCGCCGATGACCGTGGTGTTGCCCGCGTAATGCTGGGCGAGGGTCTTCCAGTCGTTGATCCAGGTGCTTTCCGGGACGCCGGCGGTGTACCAGAGCGCGGTCTGCCCCGCGCTGGTCGGCCGGTGCCGGTCGAGGATGACGCGCATCCCCTTCGTCCCCGCGTAGCCGATCACCTTGTCGAGGATCTGCAGCGGGGACAGCCCGATCAGGTCGGGGTTGGTGTAGTCGTTGATGCCGGTGGCCGTGGCTCCGGGCTTCAGCGCGTCGTCGGAGAACGGCACGCGCAGGGTGTTGTAGCCCAGCTGGGCCATCTGGTCGAGCTGCTGGCGCCAGGTCCGGCTGGACCACAGGCCGTGGAAGGTCTTGTTGTCGGTCTCCATCCCGAACCAGTTGATGCCGGTCAGCCGAACCGTCGCGCCCGTGCTGTCCAGGATCTTGTTGCCGCTGGTGTGCAGGTACCCGGCGCCCGTACCGCCGGCCGCCGCCGCGACCTGGCCGGTCGCGCCGAAGGCCACCAGCCCGCTCGCGGCCACCACGGCCGCGGCCAGCACGCCGAACGCTTTTCTCCACTGCGTCATCTGCTCTCCTTTGAGCAATACGTCATCCTGGGAGCGCTCCCAGACGAGGTTAGCGAACGCGGTCACGGTGTCAAGGGCGTGGCGTGAACCCCGTCCGTCGTCCGGCCGGAGGTAACCCACTCGGGGCGACCTGCTGATCTTGTGCGGCTGACGGATCGCTGACGTTTCACACTTCCGGTGTGGGCTAAGTGGGTACCTACCGGTAACTAGGGGTTCCTCGCCAGCCCTTCACCTGCTGTCCTATTTGGGTCGGCCCTGTCACAAAGGAGTGACCCATGGCTGTTCCCACCCGTAACTTCAGGCGATCCCTTCTACGGTTGAGCACGGCCCTGGGGGCCGTCGTCCTTGCCTCTCTCGGCGTCACGGGCCTCGCCCAAGCCGCCGGGACCGTCTACGCCGCGCTCGGCGACTCCTACTCCTCCGGGGTCGGGGCCGGCAGCTACGGCAGTTCCGGGAGCTGTTACCGCAGCTCCAAGGCCTATCCGCAGCTGTGGACCAACGCCCACAGCGGAACCTCGTTCACGTTCCTGGCGTGCTCCGGCGCGAAGACCGGGGACGTGATCAACCAGGCGAACTCGATCCCCTCGTCGGCCACGCTCGTCACGGTGACCGTCGGCGGGAACGACGCCGGGTTCACCGACGTCATCACCACCTGCACCCTGGGCAGTGACGCCGACTGCGTGAACCGCGTCAACACGGCCAAGACGTACGTCAACAACACACTGCCGGCCCTGCTGACCAACACCTACAACGCGATCAAGGCCAAGGCGCCGGGCGCTCGGCTCGTCGTCCTGTCCTACCCGCGCTTCTACACCGTGCCCGGCTCCTGCTGGGTCGGGTTGAGCGACACCAAGCGGTCCGCGATCAACTCGGGTGCCGACGCGCTCGCGTCGGTGATCCAATCGCGGGCGGGCTCGGCGGGCGCGACCTTCGTCGACGTGCGGCCGTCGTTCGCCGGGCACAACATCTGCTCGTCGGCCGACGACTACCTGCACAGCCTGACCTGGCCGGTGATCGAGTCCTACCACCCGACCGCGGCCGGGCAGTCGGGCGGCTACTACGCCCCGCTGCGCGCGGCGATCGGTTGAGCGAAGTCCGAGACGGCCACCCCGGTCCGCCGGGGTGGCCGTTCGCGCGATCCGGCGACTGGACACCCACGTTAGCGGTCGCTAACATCGGAGCGGAGGTTAACGCCTGCTAACTTCGAGGGAGCCCATGGACACGCCGGCACTGGGGACTACGGCTGCCCCGGACAGCGAGGCCTACGCCCGCAACGCCACCTCACACGCGGAGCTGGTCGAAGACCTCCGCAAACGCTTGGCGGCCGCCCGGCTGGGCGGGCCGGAGAAGGCCCGCACGCGGCACGTCGAGCGCGGCAAGCTGCTGCCGCGCGACCGCGTCGACACGCTGCTCGACCCGGGCTCGCCGTTCCTCGAACTGTCCCCGCTGGCCGCCAACGGCCTCTACGACGACGAAGCGCCGTCGGCGGGCATCATCACCGGCGTGGGGCGGGTCTCCGGCCGGGAGTGCGTGGTCGTCGCCAACGACGCCACCGTCAAGGGCGGCACCTACTACCCGATGACGGTGAAGAAGCACCTGCGCGCCCAGGAGGTCGCCCTCCACAACAACCTGCCGTGCGTCTACCTGGTGGACTCGGGCGGCGCGTTCCTGCCCAGGCAGGACGAGGTGTTCCCGGATCGTGAACACTTCGGCCGGATCTTCTACAACCAGGCGACGATGTCCGCGCGCGGGATCCCGCAGATCGCCGCCGTGCTCGGCTCGTGCACCGCGGGCGGCGCGTACGTCCCCGCGATGAGCGACGAGGCCGTCATCGTCCGGAACCAGGGCCCTGCTGCACGGCGAGTGGGAGATGGCCGAGGCGACCCTGCCCGGCACCCGCCGCGACGCGAGCGGCCTGGTCGCGGCGCACCTGCAGTGG